>NZ_CP178449.1:3445000-3652500 GCF_050368855.1 Azonexus sp. IMCC34842
ATCTATTGCGACTGGGATTTCACCCGAGCCAGTCAGCTGATCAACCGCCCGGCCCACCTGTTGATGGTCGCCAACCCGGCGCATCACAGCGGCGGCGACTTCGCCCTCGACGGCGAGCGCGTCGTTTTTGCCCAGGGTGAGCAAACGCTGACCTACGCCGGCATCGCCGTTTTTTCGCCGGCTTTCTTTGCCGATGTGCCGCGCGGCACCGTAATGAAACTGCGCCCGCTGCTCGACGCCGCGATCGCCGCCGGAACACTCAGCGGGGAACGTCACGCCGGCCGCTGGGTCGACGTAGGGACGCCGCAACGCCTGGCGGAACTGGATAAGGAATTGAGGAACGCATGAGTCACGCCCATTTCATCGCCCGTCGCCAACGCCTGCTGAAAATCATCGGCGACGGCGTCGCCATCGTGCCGACCGCGCCGGAAGTCATTCGCAATCGCGACGCCCACCACCTCTACCGTTTCGACAGCTACTTCTGGTACCTGAGCGGCTTCCCCGAACCGGAAGCGGTGGTCGTGCTAATTGGCGGCAAGAAGCCGAAATCCATCCTGTTCTGCCGCGAAAAGCATGAAGAGCGGGAAATCTGGGACGGCTACCGCTATGGCCCGAAAGCCGCCAAGGCCGCTTTTGGTTTCGATGCCGCCTATCCGATCGAGCAACTCGACAAGAAGCTGGCCGAATTCCTCGTCGACCGCGACACGCTGTGGCACGCCATCGGCCACGATGCTGAATGGGACGGCCGGATCGCCAAGGCACTCAACGAAGTCCGCGCCCAGACCCGGGCCGGCAAACGGGCGCCCCGGGCCATCCACGACCTACGCGCCGAACTCGACGCGATGCGGCTGGTCAAGGACAGTGCCGAGGCTGACATCCAGCAACGCTCAGCCGACATCGCCAGCGCCGGCCACGCCCGCGCCATGCACGCCTGCCGCCCCGGCATGGCGGAATACGAACTGGAAGCCGAACTGAGCTACGAATTCCGCAAGCGCGGCGCCGACGCCCACGCCTACACGCCGATCGTCGCTGGCGGCGCCAATGCCTGCGTGCTGCATTACGTATCCAACGACAAGGTGCTCAACGACAACACCCTGGTCCTGATCGACGCCGGCTGCGAAGTCGCCGGCTACGCCGCCGACATTACCCGGACTTTCCCGGTCAATGGCCGCTTCAACGCGGCGCAGAAGGACGTGTACGAAATCGTCCTCGCCGCGCAGACCGCCGCCATCGCCGCCACCGCCCCCGGCCGCCACTTCATGGAAGGCCACGAGGCCGCCGTGCGCGTGCTGACCCGCGGCCTGGTCGACCTCAAACTATTGAGCGGCGATCTCGACAACCTGATCGAAAAAGGCGACTACAAGCGCTTCTATATGCACCGGACCGGCCACTGGCTCGGCCTCGACGTGCACGATGCCGGCGAGTACAAGGTTGGCGACGCCTGGACCACCTTGCAGCCCGGCATGACCCTGACCGTCGAACCCGGGCTGTACATCCGTCCCGCCGACGACATTCGGCCGGCCCTGGCCGGTATCGGCATCCGCATCGAGGACGACGTCCGCGTCACGGAAAGCGGTTGTAGCGTTTTCACCACGGCGCCGAAAAGCATCGCCGAAATCGAGGAAGTGATGCGCCATGACTGAACCGGTCGTCACCGACATCGACATCCTGATCATCGGCGCCGGCCCGGTCGGCATGACGCTGCATCTGGCGCTGGCGGCCGGCGGCCAGCCGTCATTGCTCATCGACCGTAACTCGCCGAACTCGGCCCAGGACGACCCGCGCGCCCTCGCCTTGGCGCACGGCGCCCGCCAGTTGCTGGAACAGATCAACGCCTGGCCAACGCGGGCCGCAACGCCGATCGAAACGATCCACGTTTCGCAAAAGGACGGTTTCGGCCGGACGCTGATCAACCGCACCGATTACGCCCTGCCGGCGCTCGGCTACGTCGTCCGCTACCGCGACCTCGCCGCCGCACTGGCCGGGCAACTGGCGCCCACCGCCCGGCTCGACGGAGTCGAAGTGCTTGCCATTGATCCGGGCGACGAGCACGTTACAGTCAGCATCCGCCAGGCCGGAAGCTTGCGCACGCTCCGGACCAAGCTGCTGGTGCACGCCGAAGGCACGCCGGGCGACGACCCGGCCATCACGGTCAGCGACTACGACCAGCATGCGGTGATTGCCGAAATCACGCCGCAACCGGGGCACGGCCAGCGCGCCTGGGAACGCTTCACGCCGGACGGCCCGCTCGCCCTGCTGCCGCTCGGCGACGAATACTCGGTGGTGTTCACGCTGCCGCCGGCCAAGGCCGATGCCGTGATGGCGATGGACGACAGCGCCTTCACCGCCGCCCTGCAAAAGCAGTTCGGCCAACGCCTGCGCTTTGCCCGGCCCGGCCCGCGCAGCCGCTTCCCGCTCGCCCTGCGCCTGCGCGATACGCTGGTCGAGGGCCACGAAGTGTGGATCGGCAATACGGCGCAAACCCTGCACCCGGTTTCCGGCCAGGGTTTCAATCTCGGCATCCGCGACGCCTGGCAACTCGCCGAAACATTGCTCAACAACGGCCTCGACCAGGCCAGCCTGGCCGCCTACGCCGCCAGCCGGCGCCTTGATCGCCGGGGCAGCGCTCTGTTCACCGACCGGATCGTCCGCGCTTTCTCCAACGACTGCGGCCCGCTCAAGCTGGCCCGTGGCCTCGGCCTGCTGGCCCTTGACCTCTGTCCGCCGGCCCGCCATTTCGTCGCCAAACGGATGATCTGGGGCGCCCGGGCTTGGCCATGACCCCCGGGCGGCTGCACGCCTGGTTCCTCGCCTGCCGCCCGAAAACCCTTTCGGTCTCGCTGTCACCAGTACTCGTCGGCACCGCCGTGGCCTGGCACGACACCAGCCAGGTGCTCTGGCTGCCGTTGCTGGCCGCCGCGCTCGGCGCCGCCTTCATCCAGATCGGCACCAACCTGTTCAACGATGTCGGCGATTTCCTGCGCGGCACCGACACACCGGATCGTCTTGGCCCCAAGCGGGCCACGGCGGAAGGCTGGCTGACCCCGAGCAAGGTCAAGAGCGGCGCCTGGCTGTCGTTCGCCCTGGCCTTTCTCTGCGGCATTTACCTCGTCTGGCATGGCGGCCTGCCCATCGTCGTCATCGGGCTTGCTTCGCTGGCTGCCGGCTGGGCTTATACCGGCGGGCCGAAACCGATTGCCTACGGGCCGTTCGGCGAAGTCTTCGTGTGGATTTTTTTCGGTCTGGTTGCCGTCGGTGGCAGCTACTACCTGCAAACCCTGAGCCTGACGCCCATCGCGCTGCTCGCCGCCAGCCTGGTCGGGGTGCATGCGGCGGCGGTGATCACCGTCAACAATTACCGCGACCGCGATGGCGATGCCCGCAGCGGCAAGAACACGCTGGCCGTGCAGCTTGGCCGGGCGGCGACCAAACGGATTTACACTGTTGAAATGCTCGCCCCCTATGCCCTGCTGCCGCTGCTCGCGCCGAGTCTCGGCTGGCTGGCCGGCTTGCCGCTGCTGTCGCTGCCGCTGGCCCTCAAATTGATCCGCCGTTTCCGCCAGACCGCGCCCGGAGCGGTGTTCAACACCATCCTGGCCATGACGGCCGGATTGCAACTTATTTTCGCCCTGCTGTTAACCCTCGCCTTGACGATTTGACTATTTTTTAGGCGCCGACTCGGGTAAAATGCGCGACCTCCCTTGATGTGCCCGCCACCTGATCGCCCATGGACTTTGTCGGATTTCAGCTTCGCAACAATCTGTTCGTCGCCCCCATGGCCGGCGTGACGGATCGTCCTTTCCGGCAGTTGTGCAAAAAAATGGGGGCCGGTCTGGCCGTCTCCGAAATGGTCACCTCGAACTCGCTGCTCTATGGCAGCGCCAAGACCTTGCGCCGGGCCAATCACGAAGGGGAAGTGGCGCCGATTTCAGTCCAGATCGCCGGCGCCGATCCGAAGATGATGGCCGAGGCGGCCCGCCACAACGTGGATAACGGGGCGCAGATCATCGACATCAACATGGGTTGCCCGGCCAAGAAAATCTGCAACGTGATGGCCGGTTCGGCGCTGATGCAGGACGAACTGCTGGTCGGCCAGATCCTCGACGCGGTGGTGGCCGCCATCCCGAACACTCCGGTGACGCTGAAATTCCGCACCGGCTGGAACCTGGCCAACCGCAACGCGCCGACCATTGCCCGCATTGCCGAAAGTGCCGGCGTCCGCGCCGTCGCCATCCATGGCCGGACGCGCTGCCAGCAATACACCGGCGAAGCCGAGTACGACACCATCGCCATGGTCAAGACCCTGATCAAGATCCCGGTCATCGCCAACGGCGACATCACCAGCCCGGAAAAAGCCCGGCACGTGCTCGACGTGACCGGCGCCGACGGCATCATGATCGGCCGCGCCGCCCAGGGCCGCCCCTGGCTGTTCCGCGAAATCGAGCATTACCTGAACACCGGCGAGCATCTGCCGCCGGCCAGGGTCAGCGAGATTCACGAAATCCTCAAGGCCCATCTGGTCGACCTGTACGACTTCTACGGCCCGGAAACCGGCTTCAAGGTCGCCCGCAAGCACATCTCCTGGTACACCAAGGGGCTGGTCGGCTCAGCGGCCTTCCGCAAGGAAATGAATGTACTTCCCAGCATCGATCAACAGATGCAGGCGGTAAATAACTTCTTCCTCCAACAGGCAGAAGCGCACGAACATCTTAAATATATTTCAGAGGAGGCGTTGGCAGCATGAGCCAACAACAAGACATATCCGCTTGCGTGCTGGGGGCACTCGAGCAGTATTTTCGCGATCTCGATGGCGAAAAACCCTGCGCAATCTATGACATGGTGCTGAAAAGCGTCGAAAAGCCAATGCTCGAAGTCGTCCTCGCCAAGGCGGGCGGCAACCAGACGCTAGCCTCCGACATGCTCGGCATCAACCGCAACACCCTGCGCAAAAAGCTCACCGAACACCAGTTGCTGTAGTTGCTGGACATTAGTCCTTAGTTATTAGCTAACGACTAAAACCTGGCACCCCGCAATTTCCAGCTACCGACTAACAACTAACTACTACCGACTAACATGTCCATCAAGCAAGCACTGATTTCCGTTTCCGATAAAACCGGCGTCCTCGAATTCGCCCAGGGCCTCGCCGCGCAAGGCGTCAAGCTGCTGTCCACCGGAGGTACCGCCAAGATGCTACGCGACGCCGGCCTGAGCGTTACCGAGATCGGCGACTACACCGGCTTCCCGGAAATGCTCGACGGCCGCGTCAAGACGCTGCACCCGAAGGTGCACGGCGGCATCCTGGCCCGCCGCGATCTGCCGGAACACCTGGCAACCATCGAAGCGCACGGCATTCCGACCATTGACCTGGTCTGCGTCAATCTCTACCCGTTCGCCGCGACCATCGCCAAGGCCGGTGTGACGCTGGAAGACGCGATCGAGAACATCGACATCGGCGGCCCGGCCATGGTCCGCTCCTCGGCCAAGAATTACGCCGGCGTCGCGATCGTCACCGATCCGGAAGATTACGCCCCGCTGCTCGCCGAGATGCAAGCCAATGGCGGCGCGCTGCAACTGGCCACCCGTTTCGGCCTGGCCAAGAAGGCCTTCACCCATACCGCCCGCTACGACAGCATGATCGCCAACTGGCTGACCGGTCTTGATGACGGCGCCGAAGCCAAGCCGGAGGCGGCTGCCCCGGCGCCCTCGATCTTCCCGGCCAAGCTGCAACTGGCTTTCGATCGCGTCGAAACCCTGCGTTACGGCGAAAACTCGCACCAGTCCGCCGCTTTCTACCGCGACACCAACCCGGTCGCCGGCAGCATCGCCGCCTACAGCCAGCTGCAGGGCAAGGAACTGTCCTACAACAACATCGGCGACTCCGATGCCGCCTGGGAATGCGTCAAGACCTTCGACGTCCCGGCCTGCGTCATCGTCAAGCATGCCAACCCGTGCGGTGTGGCCATTGATGGCACGCTGCTCGCCGCCTACGAAAAGGCCTTCAAGACCGATTCGACCTCGGCTTTCGGCGGCATCATCGCCTTCAACGGCGAAGTCGGCATGGATGTCGTGAACGCCATGAACGAACGCAAGCACTTCGTCGAAGTCCTGATCGCTCCGTCCTTCACCGCCGAAGCCAAGGCCGCGCTGGCCGGCAAGACCAACTTGCGCGTGCTGGTCGTGCCGCTCTCCCGCGAACTCAATGCGTTCGAATACAAGCGCGTCGGTGGTGGCCTGCTGGTCCAGACCCCGGACAACTTCACCGCCCAGGCTTCCGGCCTGAAGGTGGTCACCAAGGTGCAGCCGACCGCCCAGCAGATCGAAGACCTGCTGTTCGCCGAGCGCGTCGCCAAATTCGTCAAGTCCAACGCCATCGTCTTCTGCGGCAACGGCATGACGCTCGGGGTCGGCGCCGGCCAGATGAGCCGCGTCGATTCGACCAAGATCGCCAGCATCAAGGCGCAGCACGCCGGCCTCGAACTCAAGGGCTCGGTGGTCGCTTCGGATGCCTTCTTCCCGTTCCGCGACGGCGTCGACGTGCTGGCCGCAGCCGGCGCCAAGGCGGTGATCCAGCCGGGCGGTTCGATGCGTGACGAAGAAGTCATCGCCGCCGCCGACGAGCATGGTCTGGCCATGGTCTTTACCGGCAACCGTCACTTCCGTCACTAAAAGCAGTCGCGAGTCGTTAGTTGCTAGCAGCACGCGCTCACTAATCGCTCCCGACTAATAACTAACGACTAGGAACTAGCAAATGAAACTACTGGTAATCGGTTCCGGCGGCCGCGAGCACGCCATGGCCTGGCGCCTGGCCCAGACGCCCGGTCTGCAGAAGGTTTATGTCGCCCCCGGCAATGCCGGCACGGCGCGCGAGCACGAGCTGGAAAACATCGACATCACCGATCCGCAGGCGCTGGCTGATTTCGCCGAGCAGAACAAGATCCATCTCACCCTGGTCGGCCCGGAAGCGCCGCTGGCCGCCGGCGTGGTCAATGTCTTCCGGGCCCGTGGCCTGAAGATTTTCGGCCCGACCAAGGAAGCCGCGCAGCTGGAGTCCTCGAAGGATTTCGCCAAGCGCTTCATGGCCCGCCACAACATCCCGACGGCCGCTTTCGGCACCTTCACCGAGGCCGCCGCAGCCCACGCCTACATCGACCAGCAAGGCGCCCCGATCGTCATCAAGGCCGACGGCCTGGCTGCCGGCAAGGGCGTCGTCGTGGCGATGGATCTGGCCGAAGCGCACGCCGCGATCGATGACATGCTGTCCGGCAACAAGCTGGGCGAAGCTGGCGCCCGCGTCGTCATCGAGGAGTTCCTCGATGGCGAGGAAGCCAGCTTCATCGTCATGGTCGATGGCAAGAACGTGTTGGCCCTCGCCTCCAGCCAGGACCACAAGCGTATCGGCGACGGCGACACCGGCCCCAACACCGGCGGCATGGGCGCCTATTCGCCCGCCCCGGTGGTCACCCCGGAAGTGCACGCCAAGGCGATGCGCGAAATCATCCTGCCGACCGTGCGTGGCATGGCGGCCGACGGCATCCCGTTCACCGGCTTCCTCTACGCCGGCCTGATGATCGGCAAGGATGGTTCGGTCAAGACGCTGGAATTCAACTGCCGGATGGGCGACCCGGAAACCCAGCCGATCCTGATGCGCTTGAAGTCCGATTTCGTCGACCTGTTGGAACACGGCATCGATGGCACACTCGACCAGATAGAGGCCGAATGGGATCGCCGCGTCGCTCTCGGCGTCGTGCTGGCCGCCGCCAACTACCCGAACACCCCGCGCAAGGGTGATCCGATCGCCGGCCTGCCGACCGGCAACAGCTTCGGCGAAGGCGCCCACGTCTTCCACGCCGGCACGGCCAGGCAGGACGACAAGGTGGTGACCAACGGCGGGCGCGTGTTGTGCGTCACGGCACTCGGCGAAAACATCAAGCTGGCGCAGAAACTGGCTTATGAATGTGCGGCCCAGATCCACTTCGACGGCATGCAGTTCCGCCAGGATATCGGGCACCGCGCGCTCAGCCGCTGAACTCGGCATCATTCGAACAACACGGGCGGCCATGACCGCCCGTTTTTTTACCCCGGAGATTTTATGGACACCACCCGCCTCAAGGAATTTTTCACCGGCCTGCAAAACCGCATCGTCGCCGACCTCGAAGCCTTCGATGGTCAAGCATTCCGCACCGACAGCTGGCAGCGCCCGGAAGGCGGCGGCGGTATTTCGCGGCTGATCGAGGAAGGCGATTTCTTCGAGCGCGGCGGCGTCAACTTTTCGCACGTCACCGGCGCCTCGCTGCCCGCCTCGGCCACCGCCGTCCGCCCGCAACTGGCCGGGCGCGCCTGGGAGGCGATGGGCGTCTCGCTGGTCCTCCACCCGCGCAACCCGTACTGCCCGACGGCGCACATGAACGTCCGCTGCTTCGTTGCCAGCAAGGCAGGCGAAGAGGATGTCTGGTGGTTCGGTGGCGGCATGGACATGACGCCCTACTATGGCCAACGGGAAGATGTCGTCCATTTCCACCAGACCTGCAAGGATGCCCTCGCCCCCTTCGGCGACGAGGTCTATCCGAAGTACAAGAAATGGTGCGACGAGTACTTCTTCCTGAAACACCGCAACGAGCCGCGCGGCGTCGGCGGTATCTTCTTCGACGACCTGAGCGAAGGCGGCTTCGCGCGCTGCTTCGATCTGACCCAGGCGGTCGGCAATGCTTTCAGCGAAGCCTACCTGCCGGTGCTCGCCAAACGCCGCGCCATGCCTTACAGCGAGCGCGAACGCGACTTCCAGGCCTACCGCCGTGGCCGTTACGTCGAGTTCAACCTGGTCTGGGATCGCGGCACGCTGTTCGGCCTGCAATCGGGCGGCCGCACCGAATCAATCCTGATGTCGCTGCCGCCTATCGTCAAGTGGCGCTACGACTGGCAGCCGGCGGCCGGCACGCCGGAAGCCGAGCTTTACGAAGTTTTCCTCAAGCCGACCGAATGGGTCTGATTACTTGAGTTTGCCTCTGACCACCCGGACCCGTTCCGGGTTTTCCACCTGGAGCAGGCCGCCACTGCCCTGCAGGTTGCCGCAGACGCAGAGCGCCTTGATATGCGGCACCGAATTGATCACCGCCGAGCAATCCAGGCATTCGTAGTAGATATCGCCGCCGGTCGGCAAACCAGCGGGATCGGGCGCCGGCTCGATGGGGTAAAAGTTATAGATCTTGCGCATGTCGATATTCAGCATTTTCCCCTCCGCCCCCGCATGCAGCGCTCAACTCACCTCGAGTAAAGCACTGGCCCGGTAATGTTTGTTCGCTTCTTCGGTACGCTCCAGCTGGTCGCACAGACGGGCCAGTTCGAGATGCGCTTCCGGCGTCGGCTGGACTGCCAGCGACGCCTCCAGGTAACTCTGTGCCTTGCCCCACAGCCGCTGGCGCAAGCACATCCGGCCGAGCGCCTTGAGCAGGCGGGCATCGTCCGGATGCTTCCTGAGCCAGGCTTCGGCCTTGGCAATGCGCAAGGTCAGCCCCTCGCCCGCCAGGCGACCATAGATGGCAACCAGTTCGGGCTGCCAGAGATCGTCCGTCGCGGCGTCGAGGACTGCTTCGATCAGCTGCTGGGCCTCGGCCTCGGCGCCCAGCGCCAGTAAAGCTCTGGCGGCGGCGAGAACGACACGCCGCCCCCGCTCGTCGACCGGCAAGGCGCGCAAATAGCTGGTCAGTTGCCCGAGATCGGCAGCCCGCTTGGCGATGTTGCCGAGATGCGCCTGCGTCCTGACCTCTCCGACAACTTCGGCGGGCAGCGCATCGCGCTTGACCAGTTGCCGGGCCAGTTTGAGTACGCCGTCCCAGTCGCCCAGCCCCTGGCGCGCCCGCAATTCCAGGCGAAGGGCGGCGATGTGGCGGCCCTGCTTGCCCTGCAGTTTGTCGAGCGCAGCCAGCGCATCGGCAAAACGCCGTGCTTCATTCATCATCTCGGCTTCGAGCATCAAGGTTGCCGCTTCGGTGCGCGGATCGTCGATCTTGGCCCGCGCCATCCAACCCTGCTGCTTTTCCGATTCGCGCATGCGCTGTGCGGCGCGCGCCGCAATCAAGGCGGACAAGCCGGGCGCCGTGCCGGCGGCATGCGCTTCGGCAGCTTTCTTCAGGGCCTGGCCGAAGCGCCCCTCGAACAGCAGGCGCACCGCATCCTGGAATACCAGGCTGCTCCGTTCGCGCTGCCGATTCTCGCGATACTGGCGGACCCGTTGCGGCAGACCGAAAGTCAGCGCCATGCCGCGCATGCCGAGGTAAAGCACGAAGAACAGGCCGAGCAGCGCCAGAATGAACAGGTTCAGCGTAACTTCCGCCCGCCACGGCGGGAAGACCAGCAGCACATAACCGTCGTTCAGCCGGGCGCCGAGGGCAACGGCCACCGCCAGCGCAAACAGCGCCAAGACCCAGAACAGGCCTCTCACGGCTTTTCCTTGCCGGTCCGCACGTTACGCAGTGCTGTCTGGCTCTGATTCAGGCTGGGCAGTTCGACGTTGATTTCGGTCGCCGACATCTGGCGCAAAGTGGCCTGGGCCGCCTGCACCGCCTTGTCGTCGGCGACGAAATGGCGCGTCAGCCATTGCTGGGAGACCTTCAATTCGTTGCGAAAAGTCCATTGATCGCGCGACAGCAGCGCCAGACGGGCATTCAGCAGACGCAATTTGAGATTTTCGCGGAGGAAGAAACTCTGCCCCGGCGCGATCAGAACCGGCTCTTCCCGATCGAAACGCTGGATCCGCACCAGGCCCTTGAGCTCCTGCCATATTTCGCCGCCCGAGCGTTGCCACCAGGGCAACACGTTACCGGCCGGCGGATTTTCGGACGACTCGACGGGGCGGCCATAGGCGGCGAGCGGCAGCTTGTCGATCCCGGCGACGACCTGTTCGAGACGCAGGCTGATGCCCGGCACATCGACGAAGGGCAGCCCGGTCAGTTGCGCCAGATCCTTAGCCAGCGCCTTGCGCAGCGGCATGTATTGCGGCCGGTCGAGGCGGGCCAGACGGGCATCGGCCGTCTGCAGCGCGAGCACGGCGACCGGCACATTGCCGGCCAGTTGCAGTTGTTGTCCGGCCAGCGTGACTGCCTGCTCGACTTCAAGCAGCGTCGCTTCCTCACGGCTGCGCGCCATCTCCTGATAGAACGACTGCAAGGTTTCGCTCTGCCCCTGGAATTCGGCCAGCTTGCCATCCAGAGCGCCGAGCTTGGCCTGCAAATCCGCGACCTGGGCCAGCAACTGCTTCTGGGCGCCACGGTCTTCCTTGTTGCCGGCTTCGGATTCGGCCAGACGACGGGCCACTTCCTGCTGCACGTTGTTCAGTTGCTGGCGGGTTTCCAGCCATTGCCAGCCGGCCAGCGCAAGGGCTGCGAGGGCGACGAACAGCCAGGGATTTTGCCAGGCGGACCTGGTCGGGGATGATGAGCTTGGGGTCACGTTCGCAGCGGGGAGATTATTATTGTCGGGCATCATGCTGCCCAATTATAAGCACCTAAGCCGGCCATGATGCCGCTGTCGGCTGCTTCCGTCAGGATAATGTTGTTTAAACCCAAAGCCCGGGCGCTCTCGACAATCCGGGCATGCGGGACGAACAGCGGAGTGGTTTGCAGAAAGCGCCGGCCTTCGGCATCCAGGCAGTCAACCAGGTAACGCAGGCCCTCGCTACTCGATACCGTCAGCGCATCGAGTCGGCCGGCCCGCCAGGCATTGAGCAATGGCGCCGGGCTGACGGACGGACCGCGGCGCCGGTAGCAGGTGATGCAATCGACTTCGGCGCCGCGCGCGCGCAGCGTCTCGGCCAGCAACTCACGCCCGCCATCGCCGCGAAAAATGGCGACCCGCCGGCCGGTAATGTGCTCGGCGGCCAGTTCCGGCAAGGCGAGCAGGGCTTCCGAATCGAACTGCCGGCGCGGTGCCAGGCAACCGGCAATGCCGTGGGCCAGCAGCGCCTTGACCGTACCCTGGCCGACCGCGGCGGGAATCAGCGCGGCGGGCCAGGGACCGTGCGCCAGAATGGACGGCAGTGCATGGTCGACAGCATTCGGGCTGATGAAAATGGCCAGCCCGTAATCGGCGAGCCGCGCCACGGCCTCGCGCAGGGGTTGCGGATCGGCGGCCGGGGAGATCTCGAGCAAGGGAAAAATCAGCGGCTGGCCACCGGCCGCAACGATCGCCTCGGCCAGCGCCCCAGCTTGGGCGACCGGCCGGGTGACCACAATGGTCCGGCCGGCCAGCGGGCCGCTAGCGCTCATCGGCAGTGGGCGAGCTGTTCCAGAATGGCATCGGCGCCTTGCGCCCGCAGTTGCTCGGCGAGCTGGCGGCCAAGCGCTTCGTCGTCGGCCGGATTGCCGCGCAGTTCGGCGCTGACCATCTCCTTGCCGTCCGCCGTGGCAACAAAGCCGCGCAGCCAGAGCTGACCGCTCTCGATGATCGCGTAGCCGCCCAGCGGCACCTGGCAACTGCCCCCGAGGGCACGCGAGAAGGCGCGCTCGGCCTTGACGCAGTGCGCCGTTTCCGGATCGTTCAACGGCGCGACGACCGGCGCCATGTCAGCCGCACCGGCCACCAGTTCGATGCCGAGGGCGCCCTGACCGGGGGCCGGCAGCGACTGTTCAGCGGTCAACACCGATTTGATGCGGGTTTCCAGGCCGAGCCGGATCAAACCGGCGGCGGCAAGGATGATCGCATCGTATTCACCGGCATCGAGCTTGCGCAGGCGGGTATCGAGGTTGCCGCGCAAGCTCTTGATGACCAGCTGCGGATACTTTGCACGCAGGATGGCTTCGCGGCGCAGACTGGAGGTGCCGACGACGGCGCCGGCCGGCAGCTCGTCGAGACCGGCAAACTTGTTCGAGACAAAGGCATCGCAAGGATTTTCGCGGGCTGAGATGGCGGCCAGCACGAAGCCTTCCGGCATCACCATCGGCACATCCTTCATCGAATGCACGGCGAGATGGGCCCGTCCTTCCTCCATCGCCACTTCCAGTTCCTTGATGAACAGCCCCTTGCCGCCGATTTCGGCGAGCGGCCGGTCGAGAATCTGGTCGCCCTTGGTGGTCATGCCGAGAATGACAACTTCGGCTCCCGGATTTAGACTCGCCAGACGGCCCTGCACATGAACAGCCTGCCACATGGCCAAGCGGGATTCGCGGGAGGCGATGACTATCTTCGAGGGAGCAGGCATGGGGCGTCAGGCAGCAAAGTTTTCGAGGGGGGCAATCTTAGCATGAGCGACCAGGCCCCCACTTCGACCCAGATCAAGCCGCCGGAACAGCGTCCGGAACATCCGGACTTCTGGTGCAAGCGCTTTGGCGACGGCCTTACTCCCTGGGATGCCGGCTCCGTGCCGGCCGCCTTTGCCCAATTCGTCGCCGAGCAACCCGGCCCGTTGAACACGCTGATCCCGGGGTGCGGCAGTGCCTGGGAGGCAGCCCATCTGGCCGAACGCGGCTGGCCGGTGACGGCGCTCGACTTCTCGCCGGTTGCCGTCGCCACCGCCCGCGAGATTCTCGACGCTGCGGCGAGCCACGGGCGCTTCGCGCCGGGGGCAGTGGACCTGCTGTGCGCCGACTTTTTCACCTTCACGCGCGCCGCCCCCTACGCCCTGCTCTACGAACGCGCCTTTCTCTGCGCCCTGCCGCGCAAACTGTGGGCCGACTGGGCCAGGCGCGTCGCCGAACTGCTGCCTTCGGGCGGCCGGCTGGCCGGCTTCTTTTTCCTCTGCGATCAAGCCAAAGGGCCGCCCTTCGGCATCCTGCCGGAACAACTCGATGATTTGCTGAGCCCCAACTTCCTGCGCCTCGCCGATAGCCCAGTCGCCGATTCGATTCCGGTATTTGCCGGCCGGGAACGCTGGCAGGTCTGGCAGCGGCGCTAGCCAATTCGGCCCCCTTCGGGTTTGGCGTATCATCGGACGCTTACTCCCCACGCACCGTCAAACAATGAAAACCGATACCCCGCAGACCGTTTACCTCAAGGACTACACCGTTCCTGCCTACCTGGTGGACACCGTCGATCTCGATCTCGACATCCATCCGGGGGCGACGACGGTCACCGCGACGCTGGCCATCCGCCGCAATCCGGCGGTCGCCGATCAACCGCTGATCCTCGATGGCGACGAACTGGAAACCATTGCCGTCAGCGTGGACGGCCAGCCGGTGGACTACACGCTAAGCGCTACGCAATTGACCATCGCCAGCGTACCGGCCCAATTCACGCTGCAGACGGTGGTTCGCATCAACCCCGACAAGAACACCCGCCTTTCCGGCATGTACCGTTCCAAGGACGGCTATTTCACACAGTGCGAGGCACAGGGTTTCCGCCGCATCACCTGGTTTCTCGACCGGCCGGACGTCATGTCGACCTACACGGTGACCCTGCACGCCGACAAGGCGGCGCTCCCCGTGCTGCTCGCCAACGGCAACCCGCTGGCCGCCGGCGACGAGGCCGACGGCCGCCACTGGGCGCGCTGGGGCGATCCGTTCCGCAAGCCCTGCTACCTGTTCGCCGTCGTCGCCGGCAAGCTGGATGGCCTGTTCGACAGCTTCAAGACCGCTTCCGGTCGCACCGTGCAACTCGCCATCTACGTCGAGCCGGGCAAGCTCGACCAGTGCCCGCACGCCATGGCCGCGCTGCAAAAATCCATGAAGTGGGACGAGGAGCGCTTCGGCCTCGAATGCGACCTCGACCATTACATGATCGTCGCCGTCGGCGACTTCAACATGGGCGCCATGGAGAACAAGGGCCTCAACATCTTCAACACCAAGTACGTACTGGCCCGCAGCGACGTGGCGACCGATGTCGATTTCGAGAACATCGACCGCGTCGTCGCCCATGAGTATTTCCACAACTGGACCGGCAACCGGGTGACCTGCCGCGACTGGTTCCAGCTGTCGCTGAAGGAAGGCCTGACCGTCTTCCGCGACCAGGAATTCGGCGCCGACCTGCACAATCGCCAGACCGCCCGCATCCGCGAAGTGCGCGGCCTGCGCGCCGCCCAATTCCCGGAAGACGCCGGGCCGATGGCGCACCCGATCCGGCCGAGCAGTTTCGTCGAGATCAACAATTTCTACACCTCGACGGTCTATGAAAAGGGCGCTGAAGTCATCCGCATGATCCAGACCCTGATCGGCCGCGACGGCTTCCGTGCCGGCATGGACGAATATTTCCGCCGCCACGACGGCCAGGCGGTGACCTGCGAGGACTTCGTCGCGGCGATGAGCGCCGCCAGCGGCTTCGATTTCAGCCAATTCATGCGCTGGTACAAGCAGCCGGGCACGCCACACATTGCCGCGAGCGGCAGCTTCGACGCGCCCAACTGCCGCTACACGCTGAGCTTTACTCAGTCCAACCCGCGCGCCAGCGATGCCGCGCCTTATCTGATCCCGCTGCGCGTCGCGCTGTTCGATGCCGCCGGCCAGATCATTCCGGGCAGCGAAAAGACGCTGCAGCTGACCGAAACGACGCAGCAATTCACTTTCGACGGCATCGCCAGCGAACCGGTGCCCTCGCTGCTCCGCGACTTCTCGGCGCCGGTCGTCCTCGATTTCGCCTACACGGAGCAGCAACTGAGCCACCTGCTGAGTTTCGAAAGCGATCCGTTCAACGCCTGGGAGGCCGGCCAGCGCCTAGCTTCCCAACTGATCCTCGCAGCTACCGCGCGCCTTGCCGACGGTCTGGCACCGAACTGGCCGGCCAGCTTCGTCGACGCGATTCGCCGCCTGCTCGGGCAACATGCCACACGCGGCAGCGCCTTCGTCGCCGAAGCGCTCAGCCTGCCCGGCGAAGCGACTCTGGCCGAAGCACTCGCCGAAGTCGATCCGGATGCGTTGCACGCCGCCCGCAACGGTCTGCGCCGCCATCTGGCCGAGCAACTGGAAGGCGAGCTGCGCGCCACCTACGCCGCCCTCGCCCCCTCCGGCTCCTACCAGTCGACGGCCGACGAAGCCGGGCGCCGTGCCTTGCGCAATACCTGCCTCGGCTACCTGCTCGAACTGAACAGTGCCGCCGTTCGCCAGCTGGCGCTGCAGCAATACGAGCAGGCCGACAACATGACCGACCAGTTTGCTGCCCTGGCCGCCTTGGCGCAGACCGAGTGCAGCGAGCGCCTGACGGTGCTGGCCGATTTCTACCAGCGCTGGCAGCATGAAGCGCTGGTCGTCGACAAATGGCTGGCCGCCCAATCGGGCAGCCGCCTGGCGAACACGCTGGAAACCGTCAAGAGCCTGACCAGCCATCCGGCTTTCGAGCTGAGCAACCCGAACAAGGTCTATTCGCTGATCCGCAATTTCGGCGCCAATCTGGTGCGCTTCAATGCCGCCGACGGCAGCGGCTACCGCTTCATGGCCGAGCGCATCAGCGAGCTGGACGCGATGAACCCGCAAGTTGCCTCGCGGCTGGTCCGCAGTTTCGACCGCTGGCGGAAATTCGATAGCGGCCGCCAGGCTCATGCCCGCCTTGCCCTGGAACAAATCAGGAAGCGACCCGGCCTGTCGGGCGATGTCTTCGAGGTGACCAGCAAGCTACTGGGCGACGCCGCATCGTCCTGAACGGAAATAATTCACGCTGACAAACGAAAACCTTCGATAAAATGCAAAGGTCATTCTCGGCCGGGCGCCGCGGATGACCTTTTAAATTTCAGGCAGCGCCGGGTTGCGCCAGCATCCGACCGGCAACATGGCAGTCGATTGAAGAGGTGGTCGTGGGAATACTTGAACAACTGAAGGCCCTGCTTGGACGCAATATGCCGGCCTCTACCGTCGCGCCGTCCGAACAGGCCGCCGCCGAACGGCGCCGCCGGCAACGGGTCGATGCTCGCGAAGGCACCCGCGTGCTGATCATCGATGACTCGAAGACGATCGTCACGGTGCTCAAGAAATTCCTCCGTTCAGCCGGCTACGAAACGCTCGAAGCACTCGATGCCGAAACCGGTCTGGTGCTGCTGCAGGAGCATCAACCGGAACTGATCTTTCTCGACATCATGCTGCCCGGCATGAACGGCTTTGCCGCCCTGCGCGCCATCCGCCGCGACCCGCGGACACGCGAAACGCCGGTCATCATGATGAGCGGCAACGAACAAGCCATGGAGCAGTTCTTCGGAGCGCGCATCGGGGCCGACGATTTCATGAAGAAGCCGTTCTCGCGCCATGAGGTTTTTTTCCGCATCGAACGCTTGCTCGACGACCAACTCGTGCCGCGTCGTGCCGTTCGCCCCAGTGAGCCGCCGCCGGTGGTGGCCGCCGGTTGCTGAAGCACTTCAGCTAACCACCAGCGCCTTGGCGGCCGCCCACTGCCGCCGACTGACCGGCAGTTTCTCGGGTAGGCCGCGCAGCAGCGCCCAGCCGTAGGCATCGGCGTCGTCATCGACGGCTTTCTCGAAACCGGCCAACGCCGATTTGCCGACCAGCACGGCCCGATGCAAGCGGATGAAGCGCTCGGCGAATTCGTTTTCGAGATGGGTCAAAGCCTCGTCGAGCAGATATTCGCGCTCGACGGTACGGGCGGTGACGTATTTCAGATCCGCCTTGAAGTAGAGCACCTCCGCCACCGGCACCAGCAACAGCCGGCCGCGCTCGTGGCAGGACAGATGCGTCCGGCCGCCGCCGCGCACGGCGCGGCCGATGCCGGCCAGCAGCTCGGGCGCGGGACGCGGCGCCCCGCGGGCTTTCTGCAGGGCGGTCAGCAAGCGCTGGGTCCGCACCGGCTTGAGCAGGTAATCGACGGCATTGAGATCGAAAGCCTGAACCGCATAGTTGTCGTAGGCCGTCGTGAAGATGACCGCCGGCGGATGCTCGAAGGCCCCGAGGTGGCCAGCCAGTTCGATGCCGTCCATGGCCGGCATGCGGATATCGGCCAGCACGACATCGACCGCCTGCTCGCGCAGGAAGGCCAGAGCAGCCAGGCCATTACCCGCTTCGCCAACGACTTCGCTCGGCAACTGCAGGGCGATATCTCCGAGCAGCGTGCGCAGGCGTTGGCGGGCCAGCGGCTCGTCATCGACCAACAGTATTTTCAGCGGGCGGTCTTGGGACATGGCAGGGCGATCCGAACCTCGTAAGTTTTCTCGCCGGCAACGATCTCCAGCCGGGCTTCCAGATCGTAATACAAGGCCAGTCGTTCGCGGATGTTGGCGACGGCAATCTGGTTGCCGGCGGCATGCTGGACCTGACCGGCGGTCGGGTTGGCGATGGCGATGTGCAGTTCGTCGCCCTGCTGGTCTATCGAAATGCGCACGGTGCCGCCTTCGGCAGCCGGTTCAATGCCGTGATAGACGGCATTTTCCAGCAGCGGTTGCAGCATCAGCGGCGGGATCGGCAGGTTCAGCGCAACCTCGCCGACCTGCCAGTCGACCACCAGGCGATCACCCAGCCGCAATTTCTCCAACGCCAGATACTGCTTGCCGAGGGCGATCTCGTCGGCCAGGCTGACCAGCTCGCCCGGATCGCGCATAGCCGCGCGAAACAGGTCGGACAGCGACTCGAGCGCCTCCTCGGCCTGCTGCGGCCGGGCCCGGATCAGCGACAGGACGGCATTCAGCGAATTGAACAGGAAATGCGGCCGGATGCGGGCATTCAATGCCGCCAGCCGGGCTTCGGCCTGGGCCGGCGAAAAGGCCGCGGCGCGCAACTCGAAATAACCGAGCAGCAGACCGGCCGCCGCCACCGCCAGCAAGCCTGCCCGCCAGGCGCTGCCGCCCTCGGCGGCGAGCAGCGACTGCCAGTAGCCGTAGAGGGCGAACGCCAAGGCCCCGGCGAGCAGCAGCACGCCTCCCTGGCCGAGCCGCAACGGCAGACGCCACAAGACATCGCGCAAGATAGACAGGAGGCCTAGAGAGATCAGCAGGCACGGCTCGACGACCGCCGCCAGTTCGACGTAGGCACTCAGCCAGCCGCCCAGATCGGGCGCCAGAACGAGCGCCGCGAGCAGCGCCATGGCATTGACGCCGAGCAGCACGCGCAGCATCACGCCAAAATTACGCCAGTCGGGCAGCGGATGTGTCGCGGGAAAGTGCCGTATACTTGTCATTCTTCGTGCGAGTTTTCGTTCAATTCTTCGCTTAACTGCCCCATTCTAGACCAGAGTCATGACTTCCAACGCCACGCAATACACTTGGGCCGGCCGCTTCTCCGAGCCGGTTTCCGATCTCGTCAAACGCTATACCGCTTCGGTCGATTTCGACCAGCGGATGTGGCGCCAGGACATTCGCGGTTCGCTGGCCCACGCCAAGATGCTGGCCAGGCAGGGCATCATCAGCGCCGCCGACCATACCGATATCGTCAGCGGCATGGAAACGGTGCAGCGCGAGATCGAAGCCGGCAATTTCGAATGGTCGCTTGATCTCGAAGATGTGCACCTCAATATCGAAAAGCGCCTGACCGCGCTGGTCGGCGATGCCGGCAAGCGCCTGCACACCGGGCGCTCGCGCAACGACCAGGTAGCGACCGACATCCGCCTCTACCTGCGCGACGCGATCGACGACATCCTGGTGCTGATCAAGGCTTTCCGCTCGGCACTGGTCGATCTGGCCGAAAAGGAAGCGGCCACCCCGATGCCCGGCTTCACGCACATGCAGGTCGCCCAGCCGGTGACTTTCGGTCATCACGTGCTGGCTTATTTCGAAATGTTCGGCCGCGATGCCGAGCGCTTCGTTGATGCCCGCAAGCGCACCAACCGCCTGCCGCTCGGCGCCGCCGCGCTGGCCGGCACGACCTACCCGATCGACCGCGAATTCGTCGCCGCCGAACTGGGCTTCGAGGGCGTCTGCGAAAACTCGCTGGACGCCGTCTCGGATCGCGACTTCGCCATCGAATTCACCGCCGCCTGCGCGGTCCTGATGATGCACATCAGTCGTCTGTCGGAGGAACTGGTGCTGTGGATGAGCCCGCGCGTCGGCTTCATCCAGATCGCCGACCGCTTCTGCACCGGCTCGTCGATCATGCCGCAGAAGAAGAACCCGGACGTGCCGGAACTGGCGCGCGGCAAGACCGGCCGCGTGTACGGCCAGCTGATCAGTCTGCTGACCCTGATGAAGTCGCAGCCGCTGGCCTACAACAAGGACAATCAGGAAGACAAGGAACCGCTGTTCGACGCCGTCGACACCGTGACCGATACGCTGCGCATCTTCGCCGACATGGCCGGCGGCATCACAGTCAAGCCGGAGGCGATGAAGGCCGCCCTGACCCAGGGGTTCGCCACGGCCACCGACCTGGCCGACTACCTGGTCAAGAAGGGCCTGCCCTTCCGCGACGCGCACGAAGCGGTCGGCCACGCCGTCAAGGCCGCCGAGCAGAAAGGCGTCGATCTGCCGCAGCTGACGCTCGACGAGTTGCGCGCCTTCTGCCCGCAGGTCGAATCCGACGTGTTCACGGTATTGACCGTCGAAGGCTCGCTGGCCTCGCGCAACCACATCGGCGGTACGGCGCCGGAGCAGGTCCGGGCGGCCATCGCCCGGGCCCGCAAGCGCCTGTAATGCCATAAAAGCAAAGGCTGGCACCAGGCGATGATCAGAAAGCTCGGCAAATACGAGCTTTTCAAGAAGCTTGGCGAAGGGGCGAGCAGCACCGTCTATCTCGGTCGCGACCCTTTCGCCCAGCGTGACGTGGCGATCAAGGTGGCGACGCCGGAAATCCTGAGCGATGCCAATAAAGGCAAGCTGTACACCAACCTGTTCCTGAACGAAGCCTCGCTGGTCGGCAAATTGAAGCACCCGCACATCGTCCAGATCTACGATGCCGTGGTCGCCGAAAAGCTCTGCTACATCGTCATGGAATACGTCGCCGGCGGCACGCTCGACGAGCACGCCCGGCCCGGCCGGCTGCTTGAGGTCGACCGCGTTGTCGAACTGATCTTCAAATGCAGCCGGGCGCTCGATTTCGCGCATCGGCAGGGCATAACGCACCGCGACATCAAGCCGGCCAATATCCTGCTGAGCGGCGAGTCGGGCATCAAGATTACCGATTTCGGCGCCGCCATCACCAATGGCCACAATGAGCGCACCCAGGTCTCGGGCATCGGCTCGCCGGCCTATATGTCGCCGGAACAGATACTGGAATTGCCGCTCGACCATCGAACCGACATCTATTCGCTCGGCGTCGTGATGTTTCAGCTACTGACCGGCCGCCTGCCGTTCGAGGCCGACAACCAGTTCAACATGGTCTACCAGATCATCCACAGCCCGGCGCCCACGCCATCGAGCCTGCGCCCTGGCCTGCCGCCGGTGCTCGACGAGATCGTCGGCCGGGCAATGACCCGCGAGCGCGACGAGCGCTACCCGGGCTGGGAGCCCTTCGCCCACGATCTGGCCCGGGCCGTGCGCAAGCGCCAGTTGCAAAAGACCACTGGCGAGTTCGCCGATACCGAAAAATTCGGCATCCTGCGAGCCCTGCCCTTCTTCGCCCATTTCAGCGATGTCGAAATCTGGGAAGTCCTGCGTTTCTCGCACTGGCAGCGCGCCACGCCGGGCAGCGTGATCATCCACGACGGCGAACCCGGCGACTTTTTCTGTTTCCTGGCCGATGGCCAGCTCAAGGTCAGCAAGGGCGGCAAAACGCTCAATGTTTTGACCAAAGGCGACTGCTTCGGCGAGATGGCGGTGATCAGCCGACCGGCCCAATTGCGCGCCGCCGACATCACGGCACTCAGCGCAGCCGACATCATCACGGTACGCGGCGAAGCACTGCACAAGGCCTCAGAAGCCTGCCGCATGCATTTCTACCAAGGCTTCCTCGAGGTGCTGGCCGCCCGCCTGGCGCTGGCCAACCAGCGGCTGGCAACGGCCTGAATCCGCCGGCTTGCGGCACGGCAAGTGCGGCAGCAATTGCACGTTAGTATATTAGAGTATTAATATATACATGGGCATCGATACCAAGAAGCCCGGCCACGATGGCAAAAAAACCAAACCCAGGACGAACCGCATGTACTCAACCGTTATCGACAACACGCCACTTATCCACGTCAGCGCCGGCAAGCACGCTGCCGATTATTCCGTAAACGGTTCGTTGATGAATCCGCTGGAGGCGTTCTACGCTTCGCTCGCTGCCTGCGCTGCCGTCTTTGCCAAGAAAGCCTGCAAGGAGCTGGGCGTAGCAGCCGAAGGCATCGAAATCAACTGCAAGCCATTCGCCGGCAGCGGCGGCCCGCTGACCCTCGGCAAGTTCAAGACCGAGGTGCGCTTCCCCGAACGTTTCACCGCCGAGCAGAAGGCCACGGTACTCGACAGCATTGCCCATTGTGCGGTCAAGGAAATCGTTGCCGAAGGCCCAAACATCGAGTTCTCGGCCGCCGAAGTGTAAAAACCGGATTGCCATGAAAAAGGCCCACCGGACTGGTGGGCCTTTTTCATTTCGGCAGCGCAGATCAGGCCTGGGCGACGTCTTCCAGCAATTTCTGCATTTCGCCGGCCTGGTACATCTCTTTCATGATGTCGCAACCGCCGACGAACTCGCCCTTGACGTAGAGTTGCGGAATGGTCGGCCAGTTGGCGTATTCCTTGACGCCATTGCGGATTTCCTCATCGGCCAGCACGTTGACCGTGACGAAGTCATTGACCCCGCAGGCTTTCAGGATTTGCACGGCGGTTGCCGAAAAACCGCATTGCGGAAAACGCGCGTCGCCTTTCATGTAGAGGACCACGGGATTGTTGGTAACGGTTTCGTGAATGCGTTGCTGCACGTCGGACATGATTTCTCCAGATTACAGGGAAGCGCCTGAAACACGGTCGATGCCGGACAGGTCGCGATGAGTGAATGTCGCTTTGAACGCGCCATCGGTTAATAAGTTCCGGCTGGCCTCGCCCTGGTCGTAACCGTGCTCGAAAAGCAGCCAGCCGCCGGCGTGCAGATGCGCCGGCGCGCCGGCGACAATCTGGCGGATACAGGACAGCCCATCGGCCCCATCGGTCAGCGCCAGCTGCGGCTCGAACGGCAAACCGTTAAGGACGAGATGCGGGTCGCCGCCGGCGACATAGGGCGGATTCGCAACGATCAGGTCGAAGCGCTCGCCGGCCACCGGCGCAAACCAGTCGCCAGCCCGGAAATCGACCGGTGCCGCCAAATGGCCGGCATTGGTACGGGCGACGGACAGCGCCTCGGGCGAGACATCGACGGCAACCAGCTTAGCCGCCGTGCATTCGAGGGCCAGCGAAATGGCGAGGATGCCGGACCCGGTGCCGAGATCGAGCACCCGTGGCGCCGCGAGGCCGCGCAGCTTGTCGAGCGCCAGTTCGATCAGGACTTCGGTTTCCGGCCGCGGAATCAGCACTGCCGGCGAAACCTGGAAGACGCGACCGCGGAATTCGGCCTCGCCGACCAGATAAGCCAGCGGTTCGCCGGCCGCCCGGCGCTCGACCCATGCCGCGAATTGCGCATAGGCCGGGGCAATGAGCGGCGTTTCCGGCCGCGCCAGCAAATCGGCATGGCTGCAACCGGTGGCGTATTGCAGCAGCAGCCGGGCGTCGAGCCGGTCGATCTTCTGCCGAGCGGCGGCCAGAGCCTCGCCGAGGGTCATGCTCAGTTTTGCTCGGCCAGTTCGGCCAGCAGGTCGGCCTGGTGTTCGGCGGCCAGCGCGCCGAGCAGTTCGTCCATGTCGCCGTCCATGATCGCGGCGATCTTGTACAGCGTCAGGTTGATGCGGTGGTCGGTGATCCGGCCTTGCGGGAAGTTGTAGGTGCGGATGCGCTCGGAACGGTCGCCGGAACCGATCAGGCTCTTCCGGGTGCTCGAGATATGAGCCTGCTGGGCGCGCACCTGGACGTCCTTGATGCGGGCCGCCAGCACCTTCATCGCCGAAGCCTTGTTGGCATGCTGCGAGCGGCCGTCCTGGCACTCGGCGACGATGCCGGTCGGCAGATGGGTGATGCGTACCGCCGAATCGGTCTTGTTGATGTGCTGACCGCCGGCGCCGGAGGCGCGGAAAGTATCGATGCGCAGGTCGGCCGGGTTGAGATTGACGTCTTCGACCTCATCGACTTCCGGCATGATCGCCACGGTACAAGCCGAGGTATGGATGCGGCCCTGGGTTTCGGTTTCCGGCACGCGCTGCACGCGATGGCCACCCGACTCGAACTTGAGACGGGAATAGGCGCCATTGCCGCCGATCCGGCAGATGATTTCGCGGTAGCCGCCGAGTTCCGATTCGCTGGCCGACAGCACTTCAACCTGCCAGCGCTGGCGCTCGGCATAGCGCGAATACATCCGGAAAAGATCGCCGGCAAACAACGCCGACTCATCGCCGCCAGTCCCGGCCCGGATTTCCAGCAGCACGCTGCGTTCGTCGTTGGGGTCTTTCGGCAGCAGCAACTTCTGCAATTCGATTTCCAGCTCGGGCAAGCGGGCCTTGGCGGCCGCCATTTCCTCCGCGGCGAAGTCGCGCATGTCGGGGTCGGCGAGCATCGCCTCGGCTTCGGCCAGATCGTTCTCGGCCTGGCGGAAAGTGGTGAACTGGATGATCACCGGCTCCAGTTCGGCGCGCTCGCGCGACAGTTTGCGGAACTGGTCCATGTCGTTGGCGGTACTGGGCGCCGAGAGCATGCGGTCGATTTCATCGAGACGGTCGACCAGCAGCTCGAGTTTTTGGCGGATGCTCGATTTCATTTCTGATGGTCGGCCGGCTAAATGGTTCAAGGGGGCGTTATGGTACCCGAGAACACCTGTCGTCGGCGATGAACGGCGTTGCCAGCAGCCGACGCATCCCGCATAATCGCCCGATTCCGGATACCCCTACGCGATGCCCCATATCTCCCATTCCGTCATTGCCCTGGCGGAAACCCTGGAACAGCACTGGACAAACTATCGCGAGTCCGGTGAATTCGACCTGTTCGTCGAATTCACCCTGCTCCTGAACGGTTTGACCGAGCAACTCAACCGCCTGCACCTGCCGGGGCTGGTGCGCGCCTGTCAGGAACTCGAAAACACCGCGCTGGCGCTGTTCGGCGACAGCTCGATGCACCCGGTGGCGATCGAACAGGCCATCGCCATCGAACGCAAACTGAGCATCATCCTCGGCGAACTGCGCCGCCACGAAACGCCGGCCGTGACGACCCGGCGCCTAGCCGACGCGCCAAGCAACAGCGACGACCTGAGAGATTACCCGCGGCGGGTGTTGATCGTTTCCCGGGCCATGCACCCGTGGACCGCCGCGCTGGCCGAGCAACTCGCCTTTTTCGGCTTCACGCCGGAAGAACTGCGCTGGGGGAGCCGGCCGGATAGTGCCGAAGCGCCGCTGGCCATCGTCTTCATCCCGGATCGGGAAGGCTGCATTTATCCGCCGATTAGCGTTTCGTGCATCATGGAGTTGCGGACGCTTTTTCCGACCAGCTATTTCTACTGCCTGTCGGTGCCCTCGAATCTGGAAAGCATCGTGCTGCTCCAACGGGCCGGCGCCGACACCTGTGTGCCGGTCGGCAACAAGGTCAGCGACGTGCTGTCGCGCATTCTCGATCTGGTCCAGACACACGAACACGAAACGCACCGCGTGCTGGTCGTCGAGGACTCCGCCACGGCCGTCGCCCATATCCGCCGTTCGCTTACCCAGCAGGGCATCGACAGCCGCGCCATCAACGACCCGCGAACCCTGCTCGAAGCGGCCGCCGACTACCAGCCCGACGCCATCCTGATGGACATGCACATGCCGTTCTGCACCGGCGTCGAGGTGACCAGCGCGCTACGGCAGATTCCCGAATTCCATGCCCTGCCGGTGATCTACCTGTCGAGCGAAACCGACATCGCGCTGCAGGTCGAAGCCTTGCGCCTCGGCGGCGACCAGTTCCTGACCAAGCCGGTCAATCCGATCATCCTCGCCTCGGTCGTCAAGACGAAGATCGAGCGCTACCGGGAAATGCTCCATTCCGGCCGCCATGACAGCCTGACCGGCCTGCTCAACCACTCGACCGCCAAGGGCCAGCTGGAGCGCATGCTGCAGACCGTCTCGACGGCCGGCCGACTGGTCGTGGCGATGATCGATATCGATTTTTTCAAGTCGGTCAATGACAACTACGGCCACCCGGTCGGCGATCAGGTCATCCGCAGCCTGGCCTGGCTGCTCCGCGGCCGTTTGCGCAACACCGATCTGGTCGGCCGCTACGGCGGCGAGGAATTCATTCTGGCGCTCTCCGACATCGAGACCGACCGGGCGGTCAGCCTGCTCGACCAGATCCGTCAAGATTTTTCCAACCTGCCACACGCCCATGCCCATGGCGCCCTGCGCGCCACCTTCAGTTGCGGCGTCGCCTGTCTGCCGAACTATCTGACGGCGGCGACCCTGATCGAGGCGGCCGACAACGCCCTACTCGAAGCCAAGCGCACCGGCCGCAACCGGCTGGTCATGGCGTCCCCGCTGGCCGCTGGCGACTCAGTCGTTGGCGTGGAGATGGAAAAGCCGGCCAACCGCCGACTGTAGTTCGAGGCGCTCCTGACCATCGGCCAGATTCAGGGCCTGGGTCGGCGCATGCAGCAGCTTGTTGGTCAGGCGATGCGACAGTTGATCGAGCACCTTCTCAGCCGACTCGCCCTTGGCCAGCAACTTCATCGCGTGTTCGAGTTCGTGCCGGCGCATACGCTCGGCCGAATCGCGCAGGGAACGAATGACCGGCACGGTATCCCGCGATTGCAGCCAGCCGATGAAGTCCTGCACCCGGTTGGCGATAATCGTCTCGGCCTCGACTACCGCCGCCTGGCGCGATTCCAGGCCGCTCTCGACGACCAGCGCGAGATCGTCGACGGTGTAGAGAAAAACGTCGTCGAGATCACCGATTTCCTCTTCGATATCGCGCGGCACGGCCAGGTCGATCATGAACATCGGCCGGTGCCGCCGGGCCTTGATCGCCCGTTCGACCAGGCCGAGGCCGATGATCGGCACCGGGCTGGCGGTACAGGAAACGACGATATCGTTCTGCGCCAGATGCTCGCCCAGTTCGTCGAGACGAATGGCCGTGCCGTTGAAGCGCTCGGCCAGCGCCCGGCCGCGTTCCAGCGTGCGGTTGGCGATGGTCACCTGCTTCGGATGACGGGCGCAGAAATGGGTGGCGCACAACTCGATCATTTCGCCGGCGCCGATGAACAGGATGCGCTGCGTCTCGATCGACTCGAAAATCCGTTCGGCCAGATGCACGCCGGCCGCCGCCATCGACACGATATTGGCGCCGATCGCCGTCGTGCTGCGTACTTCCTTGGCGACCGAGAATGAGCGCTGGAACAGCTTGTGCAGCTGGGTGCCGAGCGTCCCGCTCTCTTCGGCGACGCGCACGGCGTCTTTCATCTGGCCGAGGATCTGCGGCTCGCCGATGACCATCGAGTCGAGGCCGCTGGCCACCCGGAAGGCATGGCGAATGGCTTCCGGCTGGTCGTGGGTGTACAGATAGGGGGCGATTTCGCTGCGCTCGACCTGGTGATAGCGGGCCAGCCAGTCGATCACCACGTCCGGCGTTTCGGCGGCGCAGTAAATTTCGGTGCGGTTGCAGGTGGACAGGATCGCCACCTCCTTGACCGGCTGACTATGCACCAGATCGGCCAGCGCCTGATGCAGCTTGTCGGCATTGAACGCCACCCGCTCACGAATAGCGAGGGGCGCGGAGTGATGATTGATGCCGAGGGTAAAGATCACCGGTTTGGGCTGGCGGACACGAAATGGGTGGCGATTATAGCACCCGCCCCCAGGCGCCCTCCTTGACCGGGCTCAGAACAGAAACGCCTGCTTTTCCGGCGTCGGGCACGCCACCTCGTCGACCCCGAAGACCTTCATCTGCCGCGGCCTGAACCACACCGACTGGCCGGGCGCCAGTTGCAGCGACTCGTGCCGCTCGCGCGACAGCTCGACTTCGATGATCTCGCGTTCGTGCAGCAGCTCGACGCGCACCACCGGACCGATCGGATGGACGTGCTGGACGGTCGCCTGCAGGCCGTCCTCGATCGGTTGATGGGTGATGTCGATATCGTGCGGGCGGACAAAAGCCGTGGTCTTTTCCGTCGCTTCGCCGCGCTCGACTTCGGCATAGGCACCCTGGACCCGGCTATGGAAGACATTGACGTTGCCGAGGAACTGATAGACGAAGGGCGAAGCCGGACTTGAGTAAACCTCGTCCGGCGAGCCGATCTGCTCGATCTTGCCGTGATTCATCACCACCACCCGGTCGGCCACTTCCAGCGCCTCTTCCTGGTCGTGCGTGACGAAGACGCTGGAGATGTGCATGTCGTCGTGCAGGCGGCGCAGCCAGCGGCGCAGCTCCTTGCGCACCTTGGTGTCGAGCGCGCCGAACGGCTCGTCGAGCAGCAGCACCTTCGGCTCGACGGCCAGCGCCCGGGCCAGCGCGATGCGCTGGCGCTGACCGCCGGACAGTTGCGACGGATAGCGGTCGGCCAGCCAGTCGAGCTGGACCAGGCCGAGCAATTCCATCACCCGGCGCTTGATCTCGGCCTCGGCCGGCCGCTCCTTGCGCGGCTTGACGCGCAGGCCGAAAGCGACGTTCTCGAATACCGTCATGTGACGGAACAGCGCGTAGTGCTGGAAGACGAAACCGACCTCGCGCTCGCGGACGTGCAGGTGGCTGGCGTCGGTCCCGGAGAACAGCACCTCGCCGCCATCGGCGCTTTCCATCCCTGCGATGATCCGAAGCAGCGTCGTCTTGCCGCAGCCGGAGGGACCGAGCAGGGCGACCAGTTCGCCGGTCGGGATGGCGAGGTTGATGTTGTCGAGCGCGACGAAATTGCCGAAGCGCTTGGAGATATTGCGGATTTCGATGCTCATCAGGTTTTCTCCGGCGCCAGCACGGTATTCAGCATTTCGGTTTCCTTCTTCATCCGCCATTCGACGGTGGCCTTGGCGACCAGCGTGACCAGGGCGAGCAAGGCAAGGATCGAAGCCGCGGCGAAGGCGCCGATGGCGTTGTATTCGTTGTAGAGGATTTCGACGTGCAGCGGCAGGGTATTGGTTTCGCCACGAATGTGGCCGGAAACCACGGAGACCGCGCCGAATTCGCCCATCGCCCGGGCATTGGAGAGGATCACGCCGTAGAGCAGGCCCCACTTGATATTGGGCAGCGTCACCCGCCAGAACATCTGCCAGCCGGAAGCGCCGAGCGACACCGCCGCCTCTTCCTCGTCCTTGCCCTGCGCCTGCATCAGCGGAATCAGTTCGCGGGCGATGAACGGGAAGGTGATGAACAGCGTGGCGATGATCATGCCGGGCACGGCGAAGATGATTTTCAGATCGTGCTCCGAAAGCCAGGCGCCGAACGTGCCCTGCG
Source organism: Azonexus sp. IMCC34842 (assembly GCF_050368855.1). Classification (GTDB taxonomy): domain Bacteria; phylum Pseudomonadota; class Gammaproteobacteria; order Burkholderiales; family Rhodocyclaceae; genus Azonexus; species Azonexus denitrificans_A. The sequence continues at coordinate 3,474,243 of NZ_CP178449.1, forward strand.
CCCCGAACAACAGGATGAAGATCAGGCCGGCAACCACCGGCGAAACGGCGAACGGCAGATCGATCAGCGTGATCAGCAGGCTCTTGCCCTTGAACTCGAACTTGGCGATGGCCCAGGCCGCCGCCACGCCAAAGGCGATGTTGAAAGGCAGCACGGCAACGGCGATGCCGACGGTCAGCCAGATCGCCGAGCGCGTCTCGGGTTCCTTCAAGGCCTCGACATAGAGCGGCACGCCCTGCGCCAGCGCCTCGACGAAAACCGCAACGAGCGGCAAGCCAAGGAAGAAAAAGAGAAAGCCGAGGCCGACCGTCAGCAGGGTATAGCGGACCCAGCCGGCCTCCTGGGCTGCCCGGTTTGTTTTCATTGTGCACCTCCGGCAGCCTTGGCCGCGGTCGCTTCGAGCGGCTCGCCATGCTTGTGGCGGTTGGCCGTCCACCACTGCAGCACATTGACGCCGAGCAGCAGCAGAAAGGAAAGGACGAGCATGACGACGGCCAGTGCCGTCGCCCCCAGCACGTCGTACTGCTCGAGCTTGGAGATGATCAGCAGCGGAGTGATTTCAGAAATCATCGGCAAATTGCCGGCGATGAAGATCACCGAGCCATACTCGCCGATGGCCCGGGCAAAGGCCAGCGCGAAGCCGGTCAGCAGGGCCGGAAAGATGGCCGGAAAGATGACCCGGGTAAAAGTCTGCCAGCGCGAGGCGCCGAGCGAGGCCGCCGCCTCTTCGACCTCGGTTTCGATATCCTCGATCACCGGCTGCAACGTGCGCACGACAAAAGGCAGGGTGATGAAGGTCAGCGCAAAGACGATGCCGAGCGGCGTGTACGCCACTTTCACGCCGAGCGGCTCGAGATAGCGGCCCAGCCAGCCGTTGCCGGCATACAGCGTGGCCAGCGTGATGCCGGCGACAGCCGTCGGCAGCGCGAATGGCAGATCGACCAGGGCATCGACGAAGCGCTTGCCGGGGAAGGAATAGCGCACCAGGATCCAGGCGACGATCAGACCGAAAAAGGCGTTGACCGCCGCCGCCGCCAGGGACGCCCCGAAAGTCACGCGAAAGGCGGCCAGCGAGCGCTCGCCGAGCGCGATATCGATGATCTGTCCGACGCCGAGTTCGGATGCCTTGAGCACCATGCCACCGAGCGGCAGCAGGATCAGCAACGAGAGATAAACCAGCGTGTAGCCCAACGCCAGACCGAAGCCGGGCAACACGCGATGCGTTTTTGTCGCCATTTACTTGCTTTGGTAAATCTGGTCGAAAGTGCCGCCGTCCTTGAAGTGCACCGCGAACGCCTTGGTCGCGCTACCGAACACCGTGTCGACGGTGAAGGTCTTCACCGGCGGGAAGGACTGGGCGTATTTTTTCAGGATCTCCGGATCACGCGGCCGCAGGTAGTTCTGCGCGGCATTTTCCTGGCCTTCCTTCGACCACAGGTAATCGAGATAAGCCTGCGCCTGCTTGCGCGTGCCCTTCTTGTCCACCACCTTGTCGATCAGCGCAACCGGGAACTCGGTCTGCAGGGTCAGGCTCGGGTAAACCACTTCAAAGTTGCCCTTGCCGAATTCCTTGGCGATCATCTCGGCCTCCGATTCGAAGGTGATCAGCACGTCGCCCATCTGCCGCTGCATGAAGGTCGTCGTCGCGTCGCGACCGCCGGCGGCGAACAGCGGCGCGTTCTTCAGCAGCTTGCCGAGAAATTCCTGGGCGCTCTTGTCGTTGCCACCCGGCTGCTTGAGCGCCCAGGCCCAGGCCGAGAGATAGGTGTTGCGGCCGTTGCCGGTGTTTTTTGGATGCGGAATGATCATCTGCACGCCGGGTGCCGCGATATCGGCCCAATCCTTGATCGCCTTCGGATTGCCCTTGCGGACGATGAAGACCATCGTCGAAGTATAGGGTGAAGCATTGTTCGGGAATTTCTGCGCCCAGTCCTTGGCCACCAATCCCTTGTCGGCGAGGAACTCGATGTCGTTGGCCTGGTTCATCGTCACCACATCGGCCTCCAGGCCGTCGGCCACCGCCCGCACCTGCTTGGTCGAGCCGCCATGCGACTGCTTCAGTTCGAGGCTTTCGCCGGACTTGGCCTTCCAGTATTTCTGGAACAGCGGGTTGTAGTCCTTGTACACATCGCGCGCCACGTCGTACGACACATTGAGCAGCGTCGCATCGGCCAGGGCGGCGCCGGCCACCAGCGCCAGCAGCAGGCCGGAAATCGATTTGCGGAATTGGGTCATGGCTCACCTCAGTGGATACGAGGACGCAATTTAGCCGACTCGGTTATAACAACAAAGACGTTTTGTGAATTTACTTATTATGAACTGCAATAATCGGCAGACCAGCGGGAAGCCCGGCCGAGCATTGAACCCTGTTCGTCAATGCCCCAAAGAGGCTATCATTCGGGCTTCCTCACGTCGCCGAAATCAAGATGCGCACCTCCCTGCCGGTCACCCTACTGCTGTCCTCCCTGCTCGCCGCCTGTGTTTCAACCAAGGACATTCCGCCCAGCAAGCATATTCCCCAGACCGGCTCGCTCAAGGTGCATCCGGGACTGCTCGGCCAGCCGGTGCCGCCGGAGCTCCAGCCGGAACCCCGACCGGCCGGCACCAGCCCGGTCAGCGCCAGCCCGGCCGCCGAGCGCGCCGAAACGCCGATCCGGATGGACGAGGCCGGCCTGCGCACCCAGCGCAGCGTCTATTTCGATTACAAGAGTGCCGACCTCAAGGCCGACTACGATCCGGCCTTGCGCGCCCATGCCCGCTACCTGGCCAGCAATCCGAACGCCCGACTGCGCATCGAAGGCAACGCCGACGAACGCGGCAGTGCCGACTTCAACCGGCGCCTCGGTCTGAAACGGGCCGAAACCGTCCGCTCGACGCTGATCGGCCACGGCGCCCCGGAAAAGCAGGTGCTGATCAAGTCGCTCGGCGAATCGAGTCCGAAGCTGAAGGGCCATGATGAAGAATCGTGGGCAGAAAATCGCCGGGCCGACGTGGTTTACGAAAAGGAACAATAAGTTCGGCCCGCCGACGGCGGGCTCGGGCAACGGCAAGGCCTCGCGGCAACATGCGAGGCCTTTGTTTTTGGCGGCCCGTTTGGCCTGATCCCGGTAGCGGCTCGGCGGCAAGCTGCCGGCAGCCCGCCGTGCTAAGGTTCCGCAACACCACACAGTAAAGGCGGCAGATGATTCGGGAGAAGGCTGCGCAATCGGCTGTCAGCGATCGCGGAACGTGCATTGCATTGATCTTCGCGCTGGCCGCCGAACGCCTGACGATTTACTACGAGCACGGCCAGTGGCTGACCGAAGCCCAGGGGGCAACGCTGGCCGCCGACTGGCTGGGGCGCACGAAACGCCTGCTCAGCCATGCCGAACGGCGCAAGCTGTCAGGCCTGAGCGATCAGCTGGCCCGCCAGATCGCCGGCACGCTGTCGCGCGAGGCCGGGCTGTATACCGCCCACGAGATGACCGAGGCCCTCGACCCGAACTATCACTCGGAGATCGCCGAAACCTTCATGCAGGAATGCGAGCGGCTGCTCGATCAGGACGCCGAACCGCCGGGTTAGTGCGGCGGCAAGCCGACTTTGGCGCGCACCAGGGCGATCAGGTCGTCGACGTAGGTAAACACCACCGGGATCACCAGCAGGCTGAGGAAGGTCGACGTCACCAGGCCGCCGATCACGACGATCGCCATCGGCGCCCGGAAGCTCGGGTCGGTGCCGATGCCCAGGGCGATCGGCATCATCCCGGCGCCCATCGCCACCGTCGTCATGACGATCGGCCGGGCCCGCTTGCGGCAGGCGTCGAGCAGCGCGTGCCAACGGTCGAGGCCATGTTCGCGGCGGGCGAGGATGACGTAATCGATGAGCAGGATCGAGTTCTTGGTGGCGATGCCCATCAGCATGATCAGCCCGATCATCGACGGCATCGACAAGGCGGTCTGGCTGATGAACAGCGCCAGGAAAGCCCCGGGCACCGAAAGAACCAGCGCCGCCAGGATGGTCACCGGCTGGACGAAATCCTTGAAGAGCAGCACCAGCACGATGTAGATGCACAGCACGCCGGTCGCCATGGCCAGGGCGAAGCTCTGGAACAGCTCGCCCATCGCCTCGGCATCGCCGACCGTCGTCTGCTGCACGCCGGGCGGCAGGGTTTTCAGACTGGGCAGGGCCAGGGCCTGTTTCTCGACTTCGCCGAGCGGCTGGTTGTTCAGTTCGATCTCGAAATTGATGTTGCGCAGCCGGTCGTAGCGGTCGATCTCGGCCGGCCCGCCGGCCAGGCTCAAGGATGCGACATTGGCGATCATCACCGGACCGTGCTGGCTGGGCACCGTCAGCCGAGCCAGCAGACTCAGATCCTGACGCGCCGCCGGCGGCAATTTGACGACGATGGGCACCTGGCGCTGCGCCAGATTGAGCTTGGCCAGACTCTGGTCGTAATCGCCGGCCGTGGCGATGCGCAAGGTGTCGGCAATGACCGCCGAGGTGACGCCGAGATCGGCCATGCGGGCGAAATCGGGGCGAATGACCAGCTCCGGACGGACCAGACTGGCCGTCGTCGTGACATTGCCGATACCGGGAATGCCGCGCAACTCGCGCTCGACCAGCCGGGCATGCTCGGACAGCTGCGGGCCGTTTTCGCTGGTCAGGACCAGGACATATTTTTCGTTGGCGCCCCCCAGGCCGACCTTGACCTGAACGCCGGGCAATTCGGTCAGCATCGTCCGGAACTCGCGCTCGATGCTCTGCTTGGTGACGCCGCCGCGCTGCTGGCGCGGTGTCAGATTGATGGTCAGTGTCGCCTTGCGCACCTCGGAGGCGCCGCGCGGGGCGAACGGATCGCTGCCGGCCGCGCCGCCGCCGATCGCCGTGTAAACCATTTTGACATGCGAATTTTTTTCGACGATCAGCCGGGCCTTCTCGGCGACGGCGAAGGTTTCCTGAAACGTGCTGCCCGGCGCCAGCGACAGGTAGACCTGGGTCTGCGAGAGATCGTCCGGCGGCATGAAGCCGGTCGGCAGAAACGGCACCAGCGCGAACGAGCCGAGGAAAAAAGCCGCCGCCGCCAGCATCGTCAAAACCCGGTGCCGCATGCACTTGCCCACCCAGCCGACGTACATCGTCATCCAGCGCGGCTCCGGGTGGTCGCGGCGGGGCGGTTTGAGAATGTAGGCGGCCATCATCGGCGTCAGCATGCGGGCGACGACCAATGAGAAGAAAACGGCGATGGCGGCAGTCCACCCGAACTGGATGAAGAATTTTCCGGCCACCCCGCTCATGAAAGCGGTCGGCAGGAAGACGGCGATCAGAGTAAAGGTCGTCGCGATCACCGCCAGGCCGATTTCGTCGGCCGCTTCCATCGCCGCCTGGTAGGGCGTCTTGCCCATGCGCAGGTGGCGCATGATGTTCTCGATTTCGACGATGGCGTCATCGACCAGAATGCCGACGACCAGCGACATCGAGAGCAGCGTCACGACGTTGAGTGTGAAGCCCATCAAATACATCACGGCAAAGGCCGGGATGATCGACAGCGGCAAGGCGGTGGCCGAAACCAGCGTCGCCCGCCAGTCGCGCAGGAAGAGCCAGACGACGATGACGGCAAGGATGGCGCCTTCGATCAGCAGCGCCATCGAACCGTCGAAATTCTCCTCGACCGGATCGACGAAATTGAAGGCTTCGGTGACGGTGATATCGGGGTGATCAGCTTGCAGCTTTTGCAGCGTCGCGCGCACGCCCTCGGCGACCTCGACTTCGCCGGCCCCGCGGCTGCGCGTAATTTCAAAACCGACCACCGGCTTGCCGTTGAGCAATGCCGCCGAGCGTTGCTCGGCCACTGTGTCGCTGACCGTCGCCACCTGATCGAGGCGGATCGTCCGGCCGTCCGAGAGGACCATGTCCAGCGCTCCCAGTTCGGCCGCCGAGTTTACGGTGGCAATGGTGCGCACCGACTGCTCGATACCGCCGACGTCGGCCCGGCCGCCCGAGGCTTCCTGCTGAATCCGGCGCAATTGCCGCGAAATATCCGCCGCCGTCGCGTTCAAGGCCAGCAGACGGGCCGGATCGAGTGCGATATGCACTTCCCGCGTCACCCCGCCGACCCGCGCCACGGCGCCGACCCCACGGACGCTGAGCATGGCCTTGCTGACCGTGTTGTCGACGAACCACGACAGCCCCTCGTCGTCCATCCGGCTCGACGCCACGGTGTAGGTCAGGATCGGCGCACCGGCGACGTTGATCTTGCTGATCACCGGGTCCTTGAGGTCGCCCGGCAGGTCGGAACGAATCCGCGACACCGCATCGCGGACGTCGTCGACCGCTTCCTGGGTCGGCTTCTCGAGGCGGAATTCGATGGTGACGATGGCCGTGCCATCCTGCACCTTGGTGTAGATATGCTTGATGCCCTGCAGGGTGGCGACCGAATTTTCGATCTTGCGCGCCACCTCGGTCTCCATCTGGGCCGGCGCGGCGCCGGGCAGCGAGGCGGTGACGGTGACCATCGGCAGATCGATATCCATGAACTGCTGGATCTTCATGCCCTTGAAGGCCAGCAAACCGGCCAGCGTGAGCAGCAGGAAAAAGAGAATGGCCGGCGTCGGATTGCGGATCGACCAGGACGAAACGTTGATCACGGCTTGCTGCCTTCGACAACCTTCACGGCATCGCCATCGGCCAGGAAGCCGGCGCCGTTCTCGACCACCCGGGCATCCGCCGCCAGCCCGGAAACGATCTCGACGCGTTCCCCGAGACGCCGGCCGAGCGTCACCTTGGCCTGGGCGACGCGATCGGCGCCGTCCAGCCGGAAAGCGTAGGCAAAGCCTTCGCGCAGGACCACCGCCGTTTGCGGCAGGGTCAGCGCCGGACGTTGCGCCAGCTGGAATTCGCCGCGCGCGAACATGCCGGCGCGGACAGCGTCGGTAGCCGGCAAATCGACATAGACCAGCCCGTTACGGGTCTGCGGATCGACGCTCGGTGCAACGACCCGCACGCTACCGCGCACCGTTCCGCCATTCGGGCTGATCAGGACCGCGGCCAGGCCGGGCTTGAGGTAGACCAGGTCGGTCGACGGGACTTCGGCCCGCCATTCCAGCCGGCCGCCGCGAATCAGCCGGAACAGTTCCTGCCCGGATTGGGTCAGCGAACCGACGGTCGCGCTGCGCGCCGAGATCACACCGGCATCCGGAGCCAGCACGTTGGTCTTGCTCATTTTCACTTCGGCCGCCTGCTGCCGGGCACGCGCCGCGGCCAGCCGGGCGGCGGCGGTATGCTGGGCCGTCTGGAACTGGGTATTGAGTTGCGAGCTGTAGAAACCCTTGGCCTTCAGTTCCGTGGCCCGCTCGGCATTGCCCTTCGCTTCCGCTGCGCTGGCCTGGGCCTCGGCCACGCTGGCCTGCGCTTCGGCGAGTTCGCTGGCCACCGTGTCGCTGGCGATGCGGGCCAGGGCCTGGCCTTGGCGAACCTGATCGCCGACCTGGACGAGCACTTCGGTAATCCGGTAATTGCTGATTTCCGGCCCGATCACCGCCTCCTGCCAGGCCACGACATTGCCGTTGGCCGGCAGCACTTGCGGCCAGTCCTCCGCCTGCAGCGAGATCAAACTGACCGTCAGCGCCGGCTTGGCGGCTGGCGCGACCGTCGCCGCCGGCTTTTTCGCGGCCGGGCCGGCAAAGAAAAAGGCGCCGGCTGCCAGCACGGCAACCAGCACCAGCCCGACGCGGGTCTGCCGCTTGGCAAGCGGCCCCGAAGAAAAGAGTTTCATGCAAAAACCTGTGTCGACTGCGACCTGAGGGAAGCCGCCCCCGGTGGGGCGGCAATCGGCGAATGATAGCCTGCCCGCCGCCGACCCCGGCCAACAAATGACGGTGTGGTGATCAGCCCTTGCGTAGATTGCCTTCCGCCTCGTCGGCATTCTCGTAGATCTGCGGTGCGATCTGCTGTTTTTCCAGCGCTTCGCCGAGCTTCATGCGCAGGAACGTGCTGGCGGTGTAGCGCGTCACATTGTGATAGTGACGCTCCATGATGCCCTTGACGATGCCGATGTAGTCATCGACCAGTTCCGGCACGATCGAGAAGCGGTCGTAGTTGACGATGGCATTGACCTTGTGGCCGATCGGCGCCAAGGCGGCTTCGACCGCTTCGAGAATGCGCGTGATGTCGTTTTCGCTGCGTACCGAGAGGCCGGCGAAATCGACAAAAAACAGGTCCTGCGCAGCATCGTAGGAAAGGCGCTCGGCCAGCGGACGTTCGAGCATCGCCGGGCGAATGCCCATCGGCTGATCGACAAAGATGCGGGGATCCATCAGCTTGGGCGGCTCATGCATGATCGGCGTGAAGGCCATCCGCTCGAGAATATCCGTTTGCAGATCGATGCCCGGCGCGACTTCGATCAATTCCAGCCCGTCGGCGGTCAGCTTGAAAACGCAGCGCTCGGTGATGTAGAGCACGGTCTTGCCCCACTTGGCGGCCTGCGAACCGCTGAAGGTGCGGTGTTCGACTTCCTCGACGAACTTGGTCGCCTTGCCGTCCTCGATGATCTGCAGCTTGCCTTCGTTCACCGCGACTTCCAGATTGCCGGCGGTGAAGGTGCCGACGAAGACCACTTTCTTGGCATTCTGCGAAATGTTGATGAAGCCGCCGGCCCCGGCCAGGCGCGGGCCGAACTTGGAGACGTTGAGATTGCCCTGGCGGTCGGCCTGGGCCAGACCGAGGAAGGCGATGTCCAGCCCGCCGCCATCGTAGAAATCGAACTGGCTGGGCTGGTCGATGATCGCCTGGGCGTTGGTCGCCGCCCCGAAACTCAGGCCGCCGGCCGGCACGCCGCCGATCACGCCGGGTTCGGCGGTCAGGGTCAGCAGGTCGATCACCTGCTCTTCGGCTGCGACATTGGCGACGCCTTCCGGCATGCCGATGCCGAGATTGACCACGGCATTCGCCTGCAATTCGAGCGCCGCCCGGCGGGCGATGATCTTGCGTTCGCTCATCGGCATCGCGGCGATCGCCGACATCGGCACCTTGATCTCGCCGGCGAAAGCCGCGCTGTACGGTTCGCTGAAAGTCTGCATGTGGTATTCCGGCTTTTCGGCGACCACCACGCAGTCGACCATGATGCCGGGAATCTTCACCTGACGCGGGTTCAACGTGCCGCGCTCGGCGATCCGCTCGACCTGGACGATGACGATGCCGCCCGAATTGCGCGCCGCCATGGCGATGGCCAGCGCTTCCAGCGTCAGCGCCTCCTTCTCCATGGTGATGTTGCCGTCCGGGTCGGCCGTCGTGCCGCGAATGATCCCGACATTGATCGGCAGCGCCTTGTAGAACAGATATTCCTCGCCGTCGATTTCCATCAGCCGGACGACCTCCTTGGTCGTCATCTCGTTCAGCTTGCCGCCGCCGAAGCGCGGGTCGACGAAGGTGCCGAGGCCGACCCGGGTGATGGTGCCGGGCTTGCCCGCGGCGATGTCGCGGAACATGTGGGTGATCACCCCTTGCGGCAGGTTGTAGGCTTCGATGCGATTGGCCACCGCCAGTTGCTGCAGCTTGGGGACCAGCCCCCAGTGGCCGCCGATCACCCGGCCGACCAGGCCGTCATGGCCGAGGTGGTTGAGCCCCCGTTCCTTGCCGTCGCCCTGTCCGGCGGCATAGACCAGGGTCAGGTTGCGCGGGCTGCCGAGGCCGTGCATGTCGGCCTGTTCGCCTTCGAGAAAGCGTTCTTCCAGGGCAATCGCAATGTTCTCGGCAAAGCCAATACCGACGAAACCGCCGGTGGCGACGGTGTCGCCGTCCTTGATCAGGCGCACGGCATCGCGCGCCGTGACGACCTTGCCGGTATCGGAAGCGCGCAGCGAGGCGGCCATCGGGTGACGGGTAAGGGCCATTTTTGTCTCCTCTTTATATTTATTGGCGGATCAAACAATACCGGTCGCGTAATACACGCCGATCACCACGAACACCGCCACGGTCTTGATGATGGTGATGGCGAAAATGTCCTTGTACGACTGGCGATGGGTCAGGCCGGTGACGGCGAGCAGCGTGATGACGGCGCCGTTGTGCGGCAGCGTGTCCATGCCGCCGGAAGCCATCGAGGCGACGCGGTGGAAGACCTCGAGCGGAATGCCGGCCGCCTGGGCGTTGGCGATGAAGGTCTCGGCCATGGCCGCCAGCGCGATGCCCATGCCGCCCGAGGCGGAGCCGGTGATGCCGGCCAGCGCGGTGACGGTGATCGCCTCATTGACCAGCGGATTGGGAATCGCCGACAGGGCGTTGGCGACGACCAGGAAGCCCGGCAGGGCGGCGATCACCGCGCCGAAACCGTATTCGGAAGCGGTATTCATGGTGGCCAGCAGGGCGCCGCCGATGGCCCCCTTGCTGCCTTCGGCAAACTTGCTGAAGACGTTTCTCCAGGCAAAGACGAAGACCGTGGCGATGCCGACCAGCAGGGCGCCTTCGACGGCCCAGATGGCGGCGACAGCCTTGGTCTGCTGGACGACCGGCGCCGCCTTGCCGATCACGGCGGGAATGAAGGAAACCTTCTCGCCGTAGAGCAGCGGAATGGCGGTAGTGAACACCTTGTTCATCACGCCGACCATGATCAGCGGCAGGATGGCGATCAGCGGATGCGCCAGTTTTTCGTGTTCGAACGGTTCCGGCTCGTTGCTGTGACCGTCGCCGTAACCTTCGCCGGCAGCCGCCGCCCGACGCCGGCACGATTCGAGGTAGGCCAGGCCGCAGATCAGGATGAAGGCGGCGCCGATAATGCCCAGCCACGGTGCGGCATAGATGTCGGTCTTGAAGAAGGTGGTCGGGATGATGTTCTGGATCTGCGGCGTGCCGGGCAGCGAATCCATCGTCACGGTGAAGGCGCCGAGGGCGATGGTGCCGGGGATCAGGCGCTTGGGAATGCCACCCTGGCGGAACATCTCGGCGGCGAACGGATAGACCGCGAAGACCACGACGAACAGCGAGACGCCGCCGTAGGTCAGCAGGGCGCAGACGATGACGATGGAGAGCATGGCCCGTTCACGGCCGATGAAGTTGATCACCGAAGCGACGATGGCCTTCGAAAAGCCGGAGAGCTCGATCACCTTGCCGAAGACGGCGCCAAGCAGGAAGACCGGGAAGAAGTTTTTGACGAAGCCGACCATCTTGTCCATGAACAGGCCGGTAAACATCGGGGCGACCAGATTGGGATCGACGAAGAGGACCGCCCCGAGGGCGGCGATCGGGGCGAAGAGGATGACGCTGTAGCCGCGATAGGCCACGAACATCAGAAAGGCCAGGGCGGCCAGTACGATGAGAAAGTCCACTGTTGTCTCCTTTATGAATTATTGCGGAACCGTCTCCCTCGCACGCCTTGTGCCAGAAACCCAAGCCGTTGAAAGTAATGGAAACCGGCCTTGGCCAAGCCGGCCGCCCCTCGCCATTGCGTCTGCCCGGGCGGACATGCTGTCCGGCCTGGCAGACACTCAGGCCGCCGTCAAGATTCCCAGCACGGCAATCTTCTCGTACAGCGCCGCCCGGGAAATGCCGAGCAGCCGGGCCGCCTGCGCCTTGTTGCCGTGCGCCTGCCCGAGGGCGAGCTGGATCGCCTCGCGCTCGGCCTGCGCCACCGCCTCGGCCATGCCGCCGCCGCTCGCCGCACCGGGCGCCGGAGGGACGCTGACGGCCGGCATCAGGCGGTCGAGATCGACGGCATCGATCAGGTAGGCGTCCGACATCAACAGCGCCCGCTCCAGCACGTTCGACAGCTCGCGCACATTGCCCGGCCAGTCGTGCAGACGCAGCCGCTCGATGGCGGCCGGGGTGATGCCGTGCACCGGCATGCCCTGGTGCCGGCAGATGTGGTCCACCAGGTGCTCGGCGAGCAGCGAAAAATCCTCCGGCCGGTCGCGCAGCGACGGCGTCTTCAGCGTAATGACATTGAGCCGGTAATAGAGATCGGCGCGGAAACTGCCGGCCGCCACCATCTGTTCGAGATTGCGGCTGGTCGCCGCGATCACCCGGACATCGACGGTCTCCAGCCGGTTCGAGCCGACGGCCTCGAACTCGTGCTCCTGCAAGGTGCGCAGCAGCTTGGCTTGCAAGGCGAGCGACATGTCGCCGATCTCGTCGAGGAAGAGCGTGCCGCCATCGGCCAGCTTGAACTTGCCGACCCGCCCGCGGCGATCTGCCCCGGTATAGGCGCCGGCGGCGACACCGAAGAACTCCGCTTCGAGCAGGGTTTCCGGCACGGCGGCGATGTTCACCGCAACAAAACGCCCGCTGGCGCGTGGACTGGCGGCATGGATCGCCTGGGCCAGCAATTCCTTGCCGGTGCCGGTTTCGCCGAGGATCAGCACCGACGAAGTGGTGCGGGCCGCCCGCCGGGCCGCCAGCTTGAGCTCGCTACAGGCCGGCCCGATACCGACGAAACTGGAAAAGGTGTACTTGGTGCGCCGGGCTTCGGCCAGCTTGCGCTCGGCCTCGGCCAGATCGGCGCGCAGACGCTGGTGACGGGAAAACACCGGCGCCAGATGACGCGGGTCGTCGTAGAGCATGAAGCCGACGGCGCCGACCACCTGCCCCGCCGCATCGCGCAGCGGCAGCCGGGTGACGACGAAGGCCCCTTGGCCGAAATCCATGATGTCGAGCATGATCGGCCGCCCGCTTTCGATCACCTGACGCATCTGGCTGTTCGGAATGACTTCCTCGACCGGCCGGCCGATGCTCGCCAGCGGATCGGCGATGCCGAGATGGTGGGCATAACGGTCGGTCATCCAGACGACGTTGGCCGCGCCATCGACGATGATCGTCCCTTCGCAGACATCGGCGAAATGCGCGAGCAGCGATTGCTCCGCCAGCTCCCGCAAGTCTTCCCGCGCCGGCCGGCCGTTCGGAACCGGGATCAATTGGCGAGCGCCGCTTCGATTTCGGCGAAAGTCTGGGGCAGATCGAAGCCGAGTACCGGCACGCCGAGCAACCGGCCGATCTGCGTCGCTGAGAAGACGCCGCGCAGCCGCGGCTGGCCGCTCGCCGGGTCGATGTCCTCGACCATGATGTGCTGCCGCCCCAGGCTTTTCAGTGCCTCGAGGATATCGCTGACGCGGGCGTTCAGCACTTCGTTGAGATAGAGCGTGTCGATGCTGGCCGCCGGCACCATCAGGTCGCGCACCGTCAGCTCATCACGCTTGCCGCCGCGCGACTGGGCCAGTTGTATCGGCCGCTCGCCGAGAAGGTCGCGCGCCGAAATCAGCCCGTCGATCTGCTCATCGCCGGCACTCACCAGCAGCAGGCGCACGCCGCGCGAAATCATCCGGGCGTTGGCCTCGGCCAGCGAGGCGCCGGCCGCGATGGTCACCGCATTGACCCGGAAAAAATCGGTCATCGCCTCGATCGCCGGCGAATCGGCGCCGATCAGGTTGAAACCGGCCGCGCACAGGCCGGCATTAGGGGAAAGTTTGTGCGTCCGCACCTTGGCTGCTAGCGTCATGATTGTCTCCATCCGTTCAGCGTTCGATAAATTCAGCCGAAAGCCGGAGGCCATATTTTTTTGAGTCGCCCACCGGCTTTGCGAGTATTCGGCGATTTCCGCCCCTTGGCAAGAGACCGCGGGAAAACCCTTAGAGCGGGCCGGACGCGGGCGGCCCTTGGCCGGCGCCAGCGCAACCTATAATCCGGCAATGTTGCGGTAACAATCGGAGGTCACCATGCCGGCTTTTTCCGGAGACAGAGCGATGGATTTGTTGTTGTGGCGCCATGCCGAAGCCGAGGATGGCGAAGATGACCTGAAGCGGCGCCTGACCGAGCGCGGCCAGAAACAGGCGCGGACCATGGCGGCCTGGATCCATGCCCATCAGCCCAAGGATCTGCGCATCATCGCCAGCCCGGCGATCCGGACGCAACAGACCGCCGAGGCGCTCAAGCTGCCGTTCGAGACCCAGCGCAAGATCGGTCCCGAAGCCTGCGTCTCCGAACTGATCGCCGCGTCCGGCTGGCCCCAGGCCACCGGCTCGGTACTGCTGATCGGCCACCAGCCTTCGCTCGGCCGCCTCGCGGCGCTGCTGCTGGGCGGGCACGAAACCGACTGGAGCATCAAGAAAGGCGCCCTGTGGTGGCTGACCAACCGCGTCCGCCGGGGCGAAACCCAGACCGTGCTGCGCGCCGTGATCCCGGTCGAACTGCTGGAGTAGACAAGGCTGCACCTTTGCCGTGAAATGAAACCTTCGCACCCGAGGATGGAGAGAAGGCATGGTTACCAGGAAAAAAACAACGACTACCCCGCCGGCCACCGCCGCGAAAAAGCCGGCATCCCGTCAGCGCGCCGTCGCCCGCGGCGATATCGCCCCGACCTCGAGCGCCAGCGGCATTGAAGAGTTTTCCGTGAATGGCGCAGTGGCCGGCGCCGAAGAGACAAAACTGGGCGCCATGCGCGACGTGATCGCCGGCATGCCGACCAAGGAGTCGGTGGCTTTACTGCGCGACCTGCTCAAACAACAGGGCGTCGTCGCCGACCAACTGCCCGCCAGCCCGGATGAGGAGCTGGTCAAGGACTGGCGCGACGGCGGCTACCCGTACAAGAACCTGATGCAGCGCCGCAACTACGAGCGGCAGAAATACCGCCTGCAGGTCGAGCTGCTCAAGCTGCAGGCCTGGGTCAAGGAAACCGGGCAGAAGGTGGTGATTCTCTTCGAAGGCCGCGATGCGGCCGGCAAGGGCGGCACCATCAAGCGTTTCATGGAACACCTGAATCCGCGCGGCGCCCGCGTCGTCGCACTGGAAAAGCCGAGCGACATCGAGCGCGGTCAATGGTACTTCCAGCGCTATGTCGAACATCTGCCGACCAGCGGCGAAATCGTGCTGTTCGACCGTTCCTGGTACAACCGGGCCGGCGTCGAACGGGTCATGGGCTTCTGCTCGGAAGCCGAATACGCCGAATTCGTCCGCCAGGCACCGGAATTCGAGCGCATGCTGGCGCGCAACGGCACCCACCTGATCAAGTTCTGGTTCTCGGTCAGCCAGGAAGAGCAGCGCCGGCGTTTCGGCGAGCGCAAGGTCCATCCGCTCAAACAGTGGAAGCTGTCGCCGATCGACATGGCCTCGCTCGACAAGTGGGACGACTACACCAAGGCCAAGGAAGCGATGTTCTTCCACACCGATACGGCCGACGCGCCGTGGACGGTGATCAAGTCGAACTGCAAGAAGCGGGCGCGGCTCAATGCCATGCGCTACGTGCTGCACAAGCTGCCGTACACCAACAAGGACACCAACCGGATCGGCAATCTCGACCCGCTGATCGTCGGCCGCGCCAACGTCGTCTATGAACGCGGCGAGCAGCAGGGCCTGCCGATTCTCTAAGCCGCCCGCCCCGGACGGGGCTCAGCTGATGACGTAGGAGGCGCTGCCGGTGGCGATCAGCAAGCCGGTTTCGTTTTCCAGCTTCATCTGCACCGAGGCGATGCGGCCACCGAGGCGGGTAAGCCAGCCGGTGGCCGTAAATTTCTTGCCGATGCCCTGGCGCAGGTAATCGGTGCGCAGGTCGATGGTGCCGAGGCGGCCGAAGCGCTGGGCGACCTGATCGGCCGTTTCGCTGTTGAATTTCTCGGCGATGGCGACGGTAACGGCAAAGCCGGCCACCGTATCGAGGCTGGCGGCAATCACGCCGCCGTGCAGACGGCCATGCAGATAATGGCCGATCAACTCGGGACGCATGGCAAAACTGAGGGCTGGCGCGGCCGGCTCGAAAGAAGCGACCTGCAGGCCAAGCACTTCGTTGAAACAGATGCGGTGCTCGAACATCTCGCGCAGCACCGCTTCCAGCCGGCTTTGCTCGGCGCTGGAACGACGATGGGGTAAGTGGGTATCAGGCATCCGCCGATTATCGTGAGCATCCGGGCGCCGGGTCAATGCCATTTTCCAGAGCACGACAGTCGACGGACTCGCTTACTCAGCGGAAAGCCGGCGTTCAGGCGCGCTCGGTCAGGGCGCCGAGACGGAAATGCAGGCGGTATCCGGCGACCTCGATCTGGTCGCCGTCACTCAAGGCGTAGGGCGCGCCATTGATCGCCCGTTGATTGACGCGGGGAAAGCGAGACCCTTCGACGTGCGTCAGGAAATAACCCAGCGGTCGCCGGCTGATCACGGCGAGCTGCTCCCCGGGAATCCCGAAGGTGGTGACGACGCGATCCAGGCCGACACATTCGCCGATCACATGGCGCCCCTGCCCGGCCAGCACCTTGACCCGCCCTTCCGGCCACAAGGCGCGGGCCGGGCGCAAGGCGGGGATGACGAAGGCCGGCGCATGGGCCGCTGGCTGGCCGGTCTGCGGCAGCGCCTTGATCAGCATCGTGCGTTCGAGATCGACCTCGGCCGACTTGCGCGTGTTCAGATAGCACAACCGGTGGGTACCGAGCTCGATGACGTCGCGGTGATGCAGGATCTGCCGCTGCAGCGGACAGCCATTGACCGAGCTGCCGTTGCTGCTGCCCAGGTCCTCGACGATGTGATCCTCGCCGAAGCAGACGATGCGGGCATGTTCGCGGCTAAGCAGCGCATCGTTGATGACGATGTCGTTGCCACTGTCGCGCCCGATGCTGAGGGTGGTCTGGTCGATGAAATACTGGTTCAGCAGGTTGCCGTTTAAACTCAATACCAGTTTGGCCAAGATCGTTTCTCCGCAGTCTAGGAAGCCAGCCAGCCGAACAGGCGGGCGAGCCAGCCGGGCCGGGCGACCGCCGGCTGGCCGTCGAGCACGCGGACCAGCGCCAACGAAATATTGTCGTAGCCGCCGTTGTCGTTGGCCAGCTGGACCAGGTGGCTGGCGGCCAGCGGCAGGTTGGTCTGCAGCGAATCGACAATCAGCTCGATATCGTCTTCTTCGACCAGATCGCTCAGGCCGTCGGTGCACAACAGGAAAATATCGCCGCTGCTCACCCGCTCTTCCTGCAGATGCACCGAGACGCTCGGGCCGATGCCGAGGGCCTGGGTCACCAGATGGCGGTTGTGCGACTCGCGGGCATCCTCGATGGCGATCACGCCGAGTTCGACCTGATCGTGGAGCAGCGAATCGTCACGCGTCAGCAGTTGCAGGCGGCCGTCGCGCAGGCGGTAGATGCGCGAATCGCCGACGTGCAGCAAGGCCATGCTGCGGCCGTGCAAAAGGACCATGGCCAGCGTCGTACCCATCCCGGCACAGCCGGTCTGCTGGCGGGCGGCGGTGTAAACGGCCCGGTTCGCCTCGGCGATGATCTGCTCGGCGAACTGCAGCGGCATCGGTTGCCTGGCCCCGGCGCGAAACTGGCTGATCTTGGCCGGCAAGCGCTCCATCAAGATATCGAGGGCCATGCGGCTGGCCACCTCGCCGGCACGATGGCCGCCCATCCCGTCGGCAATCACGGCAATGCCATGCTCGCCATCGACGGCGACGGCATCCTCGTTGAGCGTACGGACCCGACCGGTATCGGACAGGCAGGCAAGTTCAAGACGATGGTGGAGGCGATTCAAGCTGTTCGACCGGAAAGCCGGCGGGAGAAGGGAAGTGGCGCAAAATATAGCACATCGTGAGCGCCTTTCTTGACAGCCACGACCCAACAACCCAATATCCGGCATTGTCCTTGCATGCCCCGCCCGCCCCTATCCCGATGTCACTTGCGCAACTAGGTCGCTTCAAAATCACCGGAACGCTCGGACGGGGTGCCATGGGCACCGTCTACCGGGCGCACGATCCGCTGATCGATCGCACGGTGGCGATCAAGACGGTGGCCTGCAACGGCCTGTCGCGCGAGGAGGCCGAGGCTTTCGAACAGCGTTTCTACCTCGAAGCGAAGTCGGCCGGCCGACTCAATCATCCGAACATCGTGACCATCCACGACGTCGGGCGGAGCGACGACCTGGCCTACATCGCCATGGAGTTTCTCAACGGCCAGACGCTGCGCGACATACTCGATTCCGGCCTGACCATGCCGGCCGAGCGCTGCGCCGAAATCGCCGCCGAGGTCGCCGACGGACTGGCTTTCGCCCATGCCAACGAGGTCGTGCATCGCGACATCAAGCCGGCCAACATCATGGTTCTCGACAACGGCGCGGTGAAGATCGCCGACTTCGGCGTGGCACTGATCCCGAGCGGTTCGCTGACCGTCTCCGGGACGGCCTTCGGCTCGCCGAAATACATGTCGCCGGAACAGGTGACCGGGCAAAAGGCCGACGGCCGCTCGGATGTTTTCTCGCTCGGCGTCGTGCTCTACGAAATGCTGGCCGGGCGGCCACCGTTCGCCGGCGACAACGTGAACGCGATCCTCTATCAGGTGCTCAACAGCGCCCCGCCGCTGCCCTCCAGCTACCATCCGAATCTGCCGCAGGGTTTCGACCGCATCGTCGCACGCGCCCTGGCCAAGGACCCGGACAAGCGTTTCCAGAGTGCGGCCGAGATGGCCAGCGCGCTGCGCAAGTATCGTCGCCTCGCCAAAATGGCCCAGAAGAAGCCGGCCGCCGCTACCTCGACCCGCTCGGCACAGCCCGGCGATGCGACCGTACCGCTGAAAACCTTGAAAGCCGGGAAGACCACCCGGTCAGCCTGGCCGCAACGCGCCCTGCGCTTCGGCCTGCCGCTGCTCGGGCTGGCCGTGCTGGCTGGCTGGCTGCTGCACCAGCCAACGGAACCGCCGCAACTGGCCGCCGCCATAGCGGAGAACACCACGCAACAGACTCCGGACCATGCACCGCCGACGCCGCCCCCGGCCAGCGCACCAGCGGCCCCTACCGCCACGGCGACGCCGGAAGCCGTCCCGCCGGTCGCCACCACCCCGGCTGAAGCCAACGGGCGCATCCGGCTGGCGATCGCCCCGTGGGGCGAAGTCTATGTCGACGGCAAAATGGCCGGCGTCACGCCGCCACTAACCGAACTGCTGCTGCCGCCGGGCAAGCACCGCATCGAAATCCGCAATGCCGACTTCGCGCCGCATCGCCGAAATATCGATCTGGCCGCCGACGCCAACCTTCGCATCAAACACAAATTCGAATGAAGCCATTGCCGATGTCACCCCTCCGCCCTTCCCCGCTGCGCAGTGCCCTGAGCCTGCTCGCCCTGGTATTTTTGTGTGCCGCTTGCTCCGCCCCAACGACTAAGGACAGCGAAACGCCTGCCGCCCGGACCGCGAAGGAATCCCGCGCGGACACCAGGGATGGCAGCGCGCCAACCGCGCCACTCGACAAGGCGCAGCAGGAACTGGCCAGCGGCATCGCCAGCTACGAGAACGGCACCTACAAAGCCTCGGCCCGGCAACTGCAGGCGGCACTCACCCTCGGTCTCGAAGCCCCCGGCGACCAGGCCAAAGCGCACAAATACCTGGCTTTCATGCACTGCGTCAGCCAACGGAGCAAGCAGTGCCGCGACGAGTTCGCCAAGGCCCTCGCCGCCGACCCGGCCTTCAGCCTGACCGCCGCCGAAGCCGGCCACCCGAGTTGGGGGCCGGTTTTCCGCAAGCTCAAGGCGGCCAAGCCCGTCAAGAAATAAGGAGCGGTGCCGGCATGGCACCGTCGCCCTCCGCTCAGGGATTGTCCACGCTGAGTGCCAGCGAGGCTTTCAGCTTCAACGCCAGGATCGACAAGCCAAGCAGAACGATCGGGAAGCCGGCCATCAGCGCCCAGAGCGGTGCCTTGCCGTAGGCCAGGCCATGGGCCACACCGAGGAAGGCGCCATAGATCCAGCAGGCCAGGCTGACCGTACCGGCCACCAGCATCGGCAGGCGCTGCCCAAGGCGGAGGCGGGGTAAGGCGTAACCCCGGATGGTTTCAGTCGAGATCGCCCAAATTGTGATCAGGGTGACCTTGGTCCACAGCTTGGGATTCGACAGGTAGGTTTCCGGACCGTTGATCAAAAGGCCGATAGCGATGATGGCAAAGCCTGACAACCAGAGATGACGGTCGGCGTAGCGAATGATCCGGTTGTGGCGGCGATCGTACCGGACCTGGCCGAACAGGGCCAGATAACTCTGGAATACGAACAGGAAGCCGCAGGCAAAGGCAATGATGTGCCACAGCGAGGCGAGAGGTTTCAGAACTTCGAGCATGAGCGTTGCTCCGATCTGGTCAGCGATGAAAATGTTCGGGGGGCGGCCAGTCGGTCCACGGGACAGCCCAGGCGAGAAACCGCCTGGGTTCCGAACCGGCCGGCAATAATGGCTACTTGCGCCGGCGCCGGGCGACCAGGCCGATCAGACCGAGGCCGGCCAGCAGCATGGCGTAGCTTTCCGGTTCCGGCACGGCGGCGACGGTCAGCTTGCCGAAGATGCCATCGCGCTCCTCGTCGGGGCCGGCGGTGAAGTAAAGGCTCTTGGCATCGCCGAGATGCACACCGTTGCCGAAGGTCAGGCCCCAGATGCCGTCGATGCTGATAACGTTACCGTCCGCATCACGCAGATAACCGAGTGAAGCACCGGTGACGCGGTCGTAGGCGGCGATGGTGCCGTCGCCGAAATTGGCGACCAGCAGGGCGCCGCTGAAAGCGCCGAAACCTTCCGGGGCGATCACCATCCCCCACGGATCGTTGAGCAGGCTGTGGTCGCTATAGTCCTGCAGCATGTTGCCGTTGCGGTCATAGGCGACGATGCGGCCGATGCCGGCGCCCGGAATCTCTTCCGTCGGCTCGTCGATCTCCAGCAAGTTTTCCACCCAGGCGACGTAAATCCGGCCATCGCCAAGCTGCTGCACATTGAACGGCATCCAGACTCCAGAGAGATCAGCCGGACGGGCAAACGGCGCCGAGGCCGAGATGTCGTTCCACTGGTTGTCGAAAGTCATGATCTTGCCGTTGGCGAAATCGGCCACGTAGAGCCGGTTGTCGGCGACCTTGTTGCCGTTGGCATCGAGCGTCCAGCGGTCGGTAGTGAGCGCCACGCCGTTGAAGCCGGGGCGGCGCTGACCGGGCTCCTGCGTCCCGGGAATGATGCTGCTGGCCATCGAGTAGTCCTTGACGACGACGGCTTCAAGCATGCCGGGGTCGGTCTTGGTGCGCCAGGCGTTGATGGTGCCATCCTGGGTGACGAAGATGAACTTCGCCGAACCGGAATCGGTACCGTAGTTGCTGCCGTTCGAGTAGTTGATGGCCGGCCCGCTGACGTAGAACTCGGTGGGTTGGCCGGCGTAGTCGCTGGCCGCGTTGTAAACCTGGCCGGTAACCTGGGCGATGCCGTCGGCCCCGGTTTCGAGCAGTTGCTTGTCGTAGGCACTGGTGACGATCGGTACGACCTTCAGGCCGTCCTGATAGAGCGGCAGGCCGGGCACGTCGCCGATGTAGGTGGTGGTCGTGCCGGTACCGGCATTGCTGGTCCAGAAATGGCCGCCGGCACCGGGCGGGCGCAGGGCGATGCCCCAGGGATTGACCAGATTGGGGTCGACCATGATGGTCGGGTTGTATTTCGCGTCGTTGGCGACCAGGATGGTTTGCTGGTAGGCGTTGCTGCCTGCCGCCTGGGCGCCGCAAGCGAAGAGGCTGCTGACGGCCAGCGCGAGTACCGTGCAGTAGCGGGATGCGAATTTGTTCATGACGACGAGCTCCGGTTTGACGACGTGGCTGGCAAACCTCGGCTGGCTGGGTCGGTAAATGCGAAAGGTCGCTTGCCGACCTGATGGAGGTGGCGCAAGCGACCGGGGTACGACGTTTGTCCGGGGGGACGATGCGCTGATCGGGAAGGCGTCGCCGCCCTCCCGATCAGGGCTTACTTGGCTGCGCGGCGACGGGCGGCAAAGCCGAGCAGGCCAAGGCCGGCCAGGAACATGGCGTAGCTTTCCGGCTCCGGAACGGCCGAGATCTGGACCAGGCGATCGACACTGTCAGCCGGGTGCTGGATGTTCAGGTAAGCGAGGTTCGGATTGCTCTTGGAGAAGTACAGGCCGGTGATTTCCGAACCCGGGGCGCCGTTGGAAACCCAGCGCGCCAAGCCTTCGCCGGCATCGAGCAGGTCGCCGTCGTGGTTCAGGTCCTTGGCCAGCCAGACGTCGTCATCGACTGCGCCGTCGCGGTCTTCGATGATGTAGATGTTGCCGGCAGCGTCGATCGCCAGGTTGTCGGCATTGCGCAGACCGCCACCGACGGCCAGGCCGGTCGCCAGATCGATAGTGCTGGAGTCGGCAAACAGCTTGACATCATTGCTAACGGTGTCCAACAGATAGACGCGGCTGCGGCCATCGTTCGTGTTGCCGTTGGTGTCGGAGTCGGTGGTGGTGAAGAACACGGCTTCATGGCCGTTGGCCAGCGTCTTGTTCTCCAGGTCTTCCGGACGGTTGTAGCCGGTGGCCAGGACGTTGGCGTTGTCGGCGGTGGCGCGACCGTCGATGGTGCCGTCGGCGACCACGGTAGACACGCCGGCGATGGCGCCGCCCGTTGCATTGGTGATGGCGACCCAGGTCGCGCCGCCGGTGATGGCGGCACCGCTGGTGCCTTCGAACTGGCCACCGTTACCGACCTTCAGCGCGAAAGTCTGGCCAGCCGCGAAGTAGTCGCTGCCGTTGGTCGCGTTCGGGTTGGCGGAGACGTACTTGTAGATCGACCCGCCGTTCTGCTCGTCAATGAAGTACATCGATTTCTGTTTGTCGAAAGCCAGGCCTTCGTGGGAAACGCGCGGAATCACGCTGCGCTGGACGAAGTTGCCGCCGTTGGCGCCAGCCGTCGTGGCGTTCGTGACTTCGAACAGGCGCCCCTTACTGCCCGTACCCCACGATTCTTCGGCGGTCAGGTAGCTGCCCCACGGAGTCCAGCGGGAAGCGTCGCCCGAGGCGAAGCCCTGGGTGCCCGGCGCGACGATGGTCACGGTACGGGTGTTGTAGTTGTTGTTCCACAGGTCAACGCGCTGAACGCCGGCCGAGCCGGTTTCGAACGGCATGAACAGGTAGCGACCGGCATCTGCGCCGGTTTCGTTGGCGGTGATCATGTCCCAGTTGCCGGAGTTGCTGCCCGGCACCAGGGTGTTCTGGGTCTTGCGGTCGGCGATGGTGACCTGGGTGAAATTCGGGCTGGACAGCGTCAGCGGCGTGGCCGGGGTGGCGGTCGCACCGGCCGAGGCGGTCAGCGGGGTGATGTTGTCGAAATAGGTGTCAGCGGCGTGAGCGCCGACCGACATGGCGGCAAGGGCGCTGGCTACGGCAATGTTGAGGTACTTTTTTTGCATTTTATGATGCTCCTGGCTGGCGAGAGTACGAAGTTGATGGTTCGAGAGGTGGCGACCTTGGTTCGGCCGGGCAGCAGCACACACGAACGGCTGATGCCCGACAGACCCCCCCGATCGCTTGGCCCCTGCCACCTATGATGAAGGTCAGTTATTACGTGAAGGTAGGTGCCAAGCAGGCCAGGATCTAGTCCTTTCGGACTATTTTTGGTCAGCCAGGCAGGTTTACCCGTCGTTTGCCCAGTCGGCTCACCGGCGGGTTCTCCCTGCCGGGCGTCGCGTTCCTCCCGACCACGGACTAGTTCATTCGGCTCATAGGCCACGGTCTGTCATGTCATATGGGACCGCTAGATTGCGTCCCACGCCACGTTTCGTTGGCACCACCTCAATGCATCGCCCATCTCGCTGTCTTTCTCGACAAGGCATGGGTGTCTCCTGAACGTTCAAACAATTGTGGATATGACCATGAAGTTTTCCCCCAAGATCGCCGCAGCCCTGCTCTGCGCCTCGCTCAGCCTGGGTGCCCAAGCGGCTTCCTATGGCAACAACCTGCTCGTCAACGGCGATGCCGAAAACGGCACCACCGGCTGGTCCGCCATCGCTGACGACGCCCTCTTCAGTTCCGTCGCTTATGGTCCGAACTGGGTCCAGCCGACCCAACCCGGCCCGGTGGATCGCGGCAGCAGCCTGTTCGTCGGCGGCTCCGGCTGGAGCTACGCCGCCGGCACCCAGACTATCGACCTGAGCGCCTTCACCGGCGCCATCGCCAGCGGCCAGGTGAGCTTCAGCCTGACCGGCTGGCTCGGCGGCTGGGCGGCCCAAGGCGACAACGCCATTTTCCAGGCCAGCTTCCTGGATACCGCCGGTAACGAACTGGGCTCGGCCACCCTCGGCCCCTTGAGCGCCGCCGACCGGAACGAAATCTCCGGCCTGTTCTACCAGGAGGCTCTGGGCCTGCTGCCGAGCGGCACCGCCCAGGTCCGCTTCGTCCTCGACATGGAGCGCCAGGGCGGCGGCGACAACGACGGCTACGCCGACAACCTGTCCTTCGCCCTGAACACCGCAGCGGTGCCGGAACCCGAGAGCTACGCCTTGATGCTGGCCGGTCTCGGCCTGCTCGCCGGCGTGGCCCGCCACCGTTCCCGCCAGGCCGTCTGAACGGCCAGCCAACCCGGCCCGAGTCATCCCCGGCAGGGCGATAGCTCGGGCTCACCCACTTATTGATCGGAATTCCCATGAAAAAAATCATTCGCAGCCTGGCCGTGGTCGCCGCCCTGGCCTCTCTCGCCCCCGCCGCCTCCGCCACCGTACTAACCTTCGACGACATCGGTAGCGACGGCTTCCTGCCCAGCAACTACGGCGGCCTCAACTGGGTCGTCGACGGATGGACAGCCTTCTCCGGCGAGCAAGCGCCGTTTGCCGCCCACTCCGGCGATTTCCGCATCACCACCCAATGGGGCGGCGACGACGTGGCCGCCACCATCGGCCTGATCACCCCCACCGTCTTCCAGGGTGCCTATTTCGCCGGGCTGTCCGGCGCCGAAGTGAGCTTCAAGCTGTACCTCGGCGGCAACCTGGTCGGCACCTCGGCCCTGCTCAATCCCAGCGCCACGCCGACCTTCCTGACCAGCGGCTACAGCGGCCTGGTCGATACCGTGGTGGTTTCCAGCAAGGAACACGCCGGCTTCGTGATGGACGACTTCACCTTCACCGCCAGCGTCCCCGAACCCGAAACCTACGCCCTGATGCTGGCCGGCCTCGGCCTGCTCGGTTTTACCCGCCGCCGCGCCGCCAAGGCCTGAGCCCTTCCCGCCAACCAATACAGAGCACTCCCATGACCGACATCAATCGTCGCAATTTCCTCCGCAACGTAGCCGCCACCACCGGCGCCGCCGGCGCCCTGAGCATGCTGCCGCCCTCCATCCAGCGCGCCCTGGCCATCGAAGCCAACCGTCGCACCGGCACCATCCAGGACGTCGAGCACATCGTCATTCTGATGCAGGAAAATCGTTCCTTCGACCACTACTTCGGCACCCTGGCCGGCGTCCGCGGCTTCGGCGACCCATTCCCGATTCCGGTCGCCAACAGCACCGGCATCGTCGGCAAGAACGTGTGGACCCAGCCCAACCAGTCGGCCCGCGTCACGGCCAAGCCGATCGCCCCCTTCCATCTGAATACCACCCAGAACTTCGACACCATGCGGGTGGCCGGCACCCCCCACTCGTGGACCGACGCCCAGTACGCCTGGAACAACGGCCAGATGAACGCCTGGCCGAAGGCCAAGCAGAACCACTCGCTCGGCCACTTCAAGCAGTCGGACATGCCCTTCCAGTTCGCGCTGGCCAATGCCTTCACGCTGTGCGATGCCTACCACTGCTCCTTCCACGGCGGCACCAACACCAACCGCCTGTTCCAATGGACCGGCACCAACGACCCGCTGGCTCTCGGCAACGGCCCGGCCACCTACAACGATTACGACTGGTTCGATTCCGACCCGGGCCTGATCGGCGGCTATACCTGGACCACCTATACCGAGCGCCTGGAAGACGCCGGCATCAGCTGGCAGGTCTATGAAAACATGGCCGACAACTTCACCGACAACCCGCTGGCCGGCTTCAAGACCTTCCGCGACGCCTGGTTCCAGCGCCCCGGCTACTCCCAGGCGCTGCGCGAGCGCGGCATCAGCACCCGCGATCTGGACAAGCTCAAGGAAGACGTTCTCGCCAACAAGCTGCCGCAGATCAGCTGGATCGTCGCCACCGCCGAAGGCTCCGAGCACCCCGGCCCATCCAGCCCGGCCCAGGGCGCCGAATACACCGCCCAGGTCCTCGATGCCCTGACCGCCAACCCGGAAGTCTGGAGCAAGACCGTCCTCTTCATCAATTTCGATGAAAACGACGGCTTCTTCGACCACGTGCCGCCGCCGGCCGCCCCGTCCTACCTGTCCTGGGATGCCGACCCGGCCAAGGCCGTCCTGGCCGGCGACTCGACCGTCGACACCCGCGGCGAGTACCACGAGCACCTGGTCGGCTACCACAACAACGCCAACGAGCAGGCCCTGCTGCACCGCCCCTACGGCCTCGGCCCGCGCGTCCCGATGTACGTGGTTTCGCCGTGGAGCAAGGGCGGCTGGGTCAATTCCCAGGTCTTCGACCACACCTCGGTGCTCCGCTTCATCGAAACCCGCTTCGCCGTCGAGGAACCGAACATTTCGCCGTGGCGCCGCGCCGTCTGCGGCGACCTGCTGTCGGCCTTCAACTTCGCCGATCCGAGCGACGCCGAATTCTTCAAGAAGCTGCCGGACACCACGGCCCTGGCCGCCCGGGCCCGCGCCATCGCCAAGCAGCCGACGCCGGTGCCGCCGACCCAGGCCGTCATGCCGGTCCAGGAAGTCGGCATCCGCCCGGCCCGTGCCCTGCCTTACGAGTTGCACGTCCATGGCCGGATCGTCCCCAACACCCAGGCCATCGGTGCCACCAAGGTCGAGCTGGAATTCGTGAACAGCGGTGAAGCGACCGCCGTCTTCCACGTCTATGACCGCCTCAACCTGACCGCCGTCCCGCGGCGCTACACCGTCGAGCCGGGCAAGGAACTGGCCGGCACCTGGGCACCGGCCACCGCCGGCACCTACGACCTGTGGGTTCTCGGCCCCAACGGCTTCCACCGCCACTTCACCGGCAACGCCAAGCGGGTCGCCGCCGCTGCCCAGCCCAATCCGGAAGTCCGGGCCGACTACAACCCGGCCACCGGCGAACTGGCAATCCAGCTGACCAACGCCGGCAGCATGCCCTGCACCTTCGTTCTGGTCGCCAACAAGTACTACGCCAAGAACCTCACCCAGGTGGTGCCGGCCAAGGGCGAATTCCGTATCGAACTGCCGCTGAGCGACAGCGCCTACTGGTACGACTTCTCGATCAGGGTGAAGGGCCAGGCCGACTACAGCCGCCGTCTGGCCGGCCACCTGGAAACCGGGGCGCCGTCCTTCAGCGACCCGGCTCTGGGCGGCACCGCCATCGCAGACCAGTACAAGGTCTAAGCAGCAAGCCACCGGGGATTTCTGCCGCGGCAAAAATCCCCAGCTCCAGCCACCAGGGCGTAGCGGCCAATACCGCTACGCCCTGGTTCATTGTGGACTCGCCAAAAAATCGGCCGAACGCCACTTGCGTGGGGTTCGGCCGATTCGTCGGGGCCTGAAGCGGCACGTCACCGCATTCGGGTCACCCGGCTATTTCTTGCGCGCCGCCGGCACGTCGGTACAGGTGCCGTGCGCTACTTCGGCCGCCATGCCGACCGTTTCACCGAGCGTCGGGTGCGGGTGGATGGTCTTGCCGATATCGACCGCATCGCAGCCCATTTCGATAGCCAGGCAGACTTCGCCGATCATGTCGCCGGCGTTCGGGCCGACAATCGCCCCGCCGATCACCCGATGCGTTTCGGCATCGAAGATCAGCTTGGTGAAGCCGTACTCGGCACCGTTAGCTATGGCGCGACCGGAAGCCGCCCACGGGAACTTGGCGGCTTCGACCTTGCGACCTTCCTTCTTGGCCTGGTCTTCGGTGTAGCCGACCCACGCCACTTCCGGATGGGTGTAGGCAACGCCGGGAATCACCGTGGCGTCGAAGGCCGCCTTGTGGCCAGCCGCGACTTCCGCCGCGACATGCGCTTCATGTACCGCCTTGTGGGCCAGCATCGGATTGCCGACAACGTCACCGATGGCGAAGATGTGCGGCACGTTGGTCCGCATCTGGGCATCGACATTGATGAAGCCGCGATCGGTCACCGCGACGCCGGCCTTGTCGGCACCGATCTTCTTGCCGTTCGGCGAGCGGCCGGCGGCTTGCAGGATCATGTCGTACTTGACCGGCTCGGCCGAGACGCCCTCGCCTTCAAACTTGACCCACAGGCCGTCGTCCTTGGCGTCGACCGCGACCGTCTTGGTCTTCAGCATGATCTTGTCGAAGCGCTGAAGGTTCTGCTTTTCCCAGACCTTGACCGCATCGCGGTCGGGGCCCTGCATCAGCGCATCAAGCATTTCGACGACATCGACCTTGGCACCCAGCGTCGAATAGACGGTGGCCATTTCCAGGCCGATGATGCCGCCGCCGATGACCAGCATCTTCTGCGGCACGAAGCGCAGTTCGAGCGCCCCGGTCGAATCGACGATGCGCGGGTCCTTGGGGATGAAGGGCAGATGCACGGCCGCCGAACCGGCGGCGATGATGCACTTCTGGAAGCGGATGATCTTCGTCTGGCCGGTCTTGTCCTGGCTGCTACCAGTGGTTTCCTCGACCTCGATATGGTGCGGGTCGAGGAAGGTGCCGACGCCACGCACGATGTCGACCTTGCGGCCCTTGGCCATGCCGGCCAGACCGCCGGTCAGCTTGCCGACGACCTTGTCCTTGTGGGCGCGCAGCTTGTCGATATCGACCTGTGGCGCGCCGAAGGTGACGCCGAGATCGGCCGCGTGCTGGGCTTCTTCCATCACCGCCGCAACGTGCAGCAAGGCCTTGGACGGGATGCAGCCGACGTTCAGGCAAACGCCGCCGAGCGTCGCGTAACGCTCGACGATGATCGTCTTCATGCCGAGGTCGGCCGAACGGAAGGCGGCGGAATAACCGCCGGGGCCGGCACCGAGGACGAGCATCTCGCACTCGAGATCGGCGCCGCCGGCATGGCTGCCGGCCAGCGGAGCCACAACCGGCGCTGCCGGAGCAGCAGCCGGAGCGGCCGCTTGCGGGGCGGGGGCCACCGCCGCAGCATTGGTTTCGACCTTGATCAGCAGGGCGCCTTCGGCCACCTTGGAACCAAGCTGGACCAAAACTTCCCTGACCACGCCTTCAACTGGACTCGGCACATCCATCGTCGCCTTGTCGGACTCCAGCGTGCAGATCGCGTCGTCCACCTTGATGCTGTCGCCGACCTTGACGTACAGCTCGATGACCGGCACTTCGGCGAAATCGCCGATGTCGGGAACTTTGACTTCAACCAGATTGCTCATGATGACGGTCTCCGGTTACAGCGCGACGCGGCGGAAATCCGCCAGCAACTGCGCGACATAGACATTGAAGCGGGTCGCCAGCGCACCGTCGATGACGCGGTGATCGGCGGTCAGCGACAGCGGCAGGGTCAGGCGCGGCACGAATTGCTTGCCGTCCCAGACCGGCTTCATGGCCGACTTGTTGACCCCGAGGATGGCGACTTCCGGCGCATTGACGATCGGCGCGAAGTAAGTGCCGCCGATGCCGCCCAGGCTGGAAATCGTGAAGCAGGCACCGGACATGTCGGCCGGCTTGAGCTTGCCGTCACGCGCCTGCTTGGCCAGGTCGCCGGATTCCTGCGCCAGTTCGAAGACCGACTTCTTGTCCACGTTCTTGACCACCGGGACGACCAAACCATTCGGCGTATCGGCCGCGAAACCGATGTTGAAATACTTCTTCAGCACCAGGTTGTCGCCGTCGAGCGAGGAATTGAATTCCGGGAATTTCTGCAGGCCCTTGACGCAAGCCTTCATCAGGAAAGCCAGCATAGTCAGCTTGGCGGCGCCACCCTTCTCGTTTTCCTTGTTGAGCAGCACGCGGAAGGCTTCGAGATCGGTGATGTCGGCATCTTCGTGATACGTGACCGCCGGGATCATCACCCAGTTGCGCGACAGGTTCTGGCCGGAAATCTTCTTGATACGCGACAGCGGCTTGACCTCGATCTCGCCGAACTTGGCGAAATCGACCTTCGGCCAGGGTAGCAGGTCGAGCCCGCCGCCGAGGCTGGCGCCGGCGACGATCGGAGCAGCAGTGGCGCCGGACATCACGCCCTTGACGTATTTGGTCAGATCTTCCTTGACGATGCGGTTCTTCGGGCCGGTGGCCGGAACCTTGGCCAGATCGACGCCGAGTTCGCGGGCATAGGCGCGGACCGACGGCGAGGCATGGACCTTGGCGCCAAGCGGTAGCGCCGGGGCCAGGGCAGCCGGAGCGCTGGCAACGGGAACGGCCGCAACGGTCGAGGCGACCGGGGCAGAAACCGCAGCGGCCGCAGCGGGGGCCGGTGCTGCCACTTGGGCAACCGGGGCGGCAGCGCCGGTTTCGACCTTGATCAGCACCGAACCTTCGCCGACCTTGGAACCGAGCTGGACCAGCACTTCCTTGACCACACCGGCGACGGTCGACGGCACATCCATCGTCGCCTTGTCGGATTCCAGCGTGGCGATTGCATCGTCAACCTTGATGCTGTCGCCGACCTTGACGTACAGCTCGATGACCGGCACTTCGGCGAAATCGCCGATATCCGGCACCTTGACTTCAACCATACCGCCAGCTGCGGCGGGTGCAGCGGCAACCGATGCTGCAGCAGGGGCCGGCGCCGCAACCGGGGCAGCGGCTTGCGCAGCCGGAGCCGGCGCAGCTGCGGCGCCACCCGTCTCGACCTTGATCAGAACGGAACCTTCGCCGACCTTGCCGCCGAGCTGGACCAGCACTTCCTTGACCACACCGGCGACCGGCGACGGCACATCCATCGTCGCCTTGTCCGATTCCAGCGTGGCGATCGCATCGTCGACCTTGATGCTGTCGCCGACCTTGACGTACAACTCTATGACCGGGACTTCGGCGAAATCGCCGATATCGGGGACTTTGACTTCAATGATTTGGCTCATGTTGTCTCTCCCTGATCAAACCGACATCGGGTTGGGCTTGTTCGGGTCAAGGTTGTACTTGACCAGGGCGGCAGCCACCACTTCGCGCTTGATTTCGCCGTTGTCGGCCAGCGCCTTGAGGGCGGCCAGCGTTACCCAGTGACGGTCGACCTCGAAGAAGTTGCGCAGTTTTTCGCGAGTGTCGGAACGGCCGAAACCGTCGGTCCCCAGCGTGACATACGGCGCCTTGACGAACGGCCGGATCTGCTCGGAAAGCAGCTTGATGTAATCGGTCGAAGCAATGACCGGCCCCTTGGCGCCGGCCAGCTTCTGCTCGACGTGCGACAGCTTCGGCTCGTCCAGCGGGTGCAGCATGTTCCAGCGCTGCACGTCCTGACCGTTGCGGGCCAGTTCGTTGAAGCTCGGGCAACCCCACAGATCGGCCTCGACACCCCAGTCGTTCTTGAGCAAGTCGGCGGCGGCGATGACTTCGCGGAAGATGGTCCCGGCGCCGAGCAGCTGGACGCGCGGACCAGCCGTTTCGCCGCCCTTCTTGAACAGGTACATCCCCTTGATGATGTCGGCTTCCGAACCGGCCGGCATTTCCGGGTGCTCGTAGTTCTCGTTCATCACGGTGATGTAGTAGAACACGTCTTCCTGCTCCTGGAACATCCGGCGCATGCCGTCCTGGGCGACCACGGCGACTTCGTACTGGAAGGTCGGATCGTAGGAAACGCAGTTCGGGATCAGGTTGGACAGGATCAGGCTATGGCCGTCCTCGTGCTGCAGGCCTTCGCCGTTCAGCGTCGTGCGGCCGGCGGTACCGCCGATCAGGAAGCCGCGGGCGCGCTGGTCGCCAGCCGCCCAGCAGAGGTCGAGGACACGCTGCATGCCGAACATCGAGTAGCAGATGTAGAACGGGATGGTCTGGACGTTATGCACGGAGTACGACGTGGCGGCGGCGATCCAGTCGCTCATCGCGCCGGCTTCGTTGATCCCTTCCTGCAGCACTTGGCCGGTCTTCGACTCCTTGTAAAACATCAGCTGGTCATGGTCTTCCGGCACGTAGTTCTGGCCTTCCTGATTCCAGATGCCGACCGAGCGGAACATGCCTTCCATGCCGAAGGTGCGCGATTCGTCGGGCACGATGGGCACGACGTTCTTGCCGACATTCTTGTCCTTCAACATCATGTTCATGATGCGGACGATGGCCATCGTCGTGGACAGTTCGCGGCCTTCGCCGGATGCCTTCAACAGCGCGGCAAAGGTCTCGAGCGGCGGGATGGCCAGCGGCTCGGCCTTGCGCCGGCGCTGCGGCAGGAAGCCGCCGAGGTCGAGGCGGCGCTGGCGCATGTACTGGTATTCCGGCGAATCTTCGGCGAACTTCAGGTAAGGCAGTTCGGCCAGCTTGTCGTCCGGCACCGGCAGGTCGAAACGGTCGCGGAAGCGGCCGATCTGCTCGATGTCCATCTTCTTCTGCTGGTGCGAGATGTTCATCGCTTCGCCGGCCTGGCCCATGCCGAAGCCCTTGATGGTCTTGGCCAGGATCAGCGTCGGCTGGCCCTTGTGGTTAACGGCGGCGTTGTAGGCGGCGAAGATCTTGAAAATGTCGTGGCCGCCGCGGTTCAGTTGCCAGACCTGGTCGTCGGTCCAGTCGGCGACCAGTTCCTTGAGTTCCGGCGTATTGAAGAAATGCTCGCGGACGTAGGCGCCGTTCTTGGCCTTGAAGGTCTGGTACTCGCCGTCGCATAGTTCCATCATGCGCTGCTTCATGATGCCCTTCTTGTCGCGCTGGAACAGCGTGTCCCACTGCGTGCCCCAGATCAGCTTGATGACATTCCAGCCCGAACCGCGGAATTCCGATTCGAGTTCCTGGATGATCTTGCCGTTGCCGCGCACCGGGCCGTCCAGGCGCTGCAGGTTGCAGTTGATGACGAAGATCAGGTTGTCGAGCTTTTCGCGACCGGCCATGCCGATGGCGCCCAGCGATTCGACTTCGTCGGTCTCGCCGTCGCCGAGGAAGGCCCACACCTTGCGATCGCCGGCCTTGGCCAGGCCGCGCGAATCGAGGTACTTCATGAAGCGGGCCTGGTAGATCGCCTGGATCGGGCCGAGCCCCATGGAAACAGTCGGGAACTGCCAGAAATCCGGCATCAGCCACGGATGCGGGTAGGAAGAAATACCCTTGCCGCCGGTTTCCTGGCGGAAGTGGTCCATCTGCTCTTCGCTCAGGCGACCGAGCATGAAGGCCCGCGAATAGACGCCGGGTACCGAGTGGCCCTGGAAGAAGATCAGGTCGCCGCCGGATTCGTCATGGATGCTCCGCCAGAAATGCGAGAAGCCGACGTCGTACAGCGCGGCGGCCGAGGCGAAGGAAGCGATGTGGCCGCCGACGTTGGTGTCCTTGTTGGCGCGGACGACCATGGCCATGGCGTTCCAGCGGATATAGGAGTGGATCTTGATTTCCATGTCGGCATTGCCCGGGTACTTGGGCTGCTGGTCGACCGGAATGGTGTTGATGTATTCGGTATTGGCCGAGTAGGGGATGTCCACACCCTGCAGGCGGGCTTGGCCGATCACCTTTTCAATCAGGTAATGGGCGCGGTTCGGACCTTCCTGGTTGATGACGCCGTCAACGGCATCCATCCATTCTTTTGTCTCCTGCGGATCTACGTCCGCCGGGTCAGGCAGGGCATTCGGCTGATCGGCCATGGTTTGTCTCCTAAGTTGGCTTCATTCTGTTTTGCCTGTTTTGCAAAACAACTTTAACTCTTTACGAGGGGCTTTGGGTGACTCGGCCGCCCCGTGATTTCCCTTACTTGTTATTCCGCATTGTAAAATCAAACTTCGTATCGTGCAATATTGTGGATAACCCCAATATGGCAAATTCGCTCCCGCAAAGTGAGACAAATCGGAAAAGCGAATCGACTTGCGCTGTATCAAATCGAGGGTTTCGCAGCCACCTATAATCGTCGGTTTCGCATTGACGACAGGAGCACCCATGGCAGCTGTGATGCCAGCCCCGGCGGCTAGCCGGCTTCTTTTATCCGGTAACGAAGCAGTCGCCCGCGCCGTCTGGGAGGCGGGCGTCAAGGTCGCCGCCGCCTACCCCGGCACCCCGTCGACCGAGATGCTGGAAGTGATCTCGACCTATCCGGACCTCTATGCCGAGTGGTCGGTCAATGAAAAAGTCTCGCTGGAAGTGGCGATCGGCGCCGCTTACGCCGGCTCGCGCTCCTTCTGCTGCATGAAACATGTCGGCATGAACGTCGCCTCCGACGCGCTGATGACGCTGACCCTGACCGGCGTGATCGGCGGCCTGGTGATCGCCATTGCCGACGACGTCGGCCTGTCCTCCTCGCAGAACGAGCAGGACTCCCGCTACTGGGGCCGCTTCGCCCACCTGCCGGTGTTCGAGCCGGCCGATTCGCAGGAGGCCTATGCGATGACGCTGCAGGCCTACGAGTTGTCCGAACAATTCCAGGTGCCGGTCATCCTGCGCATGACGACGCGCATCAACCACGTCAAGTCGCTGGTCACCACCGGCGAGCGCGTCGCTCACGTGGGCGCCGGCTTCAAGAAGGAACCGGGCCGTTTCGTGATGGTGCCGGGCAATGCCGGCAAGCGCATCCCGCTGATGTTCAAGCGCGACGGCGAACTGCGCGCACAGGCCGAAACCTCGCCGCTCAACTTCATCGAGCACGGCTCTGACCGGCGCGTCGGCTTCATCGCCTCCGGCCCGGCCTACATGCACGTCAAGGAATCCTTCCCGAATGCGCCGGTCCTGAAGCTCGGCTTTTCCTGCCCGGTGCCGTTCGAGAAATGCCGCGAACTGGCGGCACTGGTTGACCAGGTCGTCGTCGTCGAGGAAGTCGAGCCGCTGATCGAAACCGAACTGAAGGCCCAGGGTTTGCATGTGCTGGGCAAGGAGATCCTGCCACTGCAGGGCGAACTGTCGCCCAACGTATTGAAACCGGCGATCGCCCGCCTGCTCGGCGAGCCGGTGCCGGCTCCGCAAGCCGTCATCCCGCTGCAGGTCTTCCCGCGACCGCCGACGATGTGCGTCGCCTGCCCGCACCTCGGCGTCTATTACACGCTGTCCCAGGTGCGCAACCTGAACATCTCCGGCGACATCGGCTGTTACACGCTGGGCGCCGGCCACCCGTGGAATGCGCTCGACACCTGCGTTTCGATGGGCGCCTCGATGGGGGTTGCGCTCGGCATGGACAAGGGGCGCGGCGAAGCCGACAAGGACAAGCGTGTGGTTGCCGTGATCGGCGACTCGACCTTCCTGCACATGGGCATGCAAGGCCTGCTCGACATGGTCTACAACAAGGGCAACGTCACCGTGCTGCTGCTCGACAACCGCGCGGTCGGCATGACCGGCGGCCAGGACAATCCGGGCAACGGCCGCGACATTCATGGCGACGAAGCGCCCCGCGTCGATTTCGCCAAGCTGGTCTCGGCACTCGGCGTCAAGGAAGAGCGCATCCACAAGGTCAACCCCTACGAGCTGCCGGTTCTGTTCAAGACCATCCGCGAGGAAGTCAAGGTACCGGAAGTCTCGGTCATCATCACCGACCAGCCCTGCGTGCTGATCAAGGATTACCACAAGCTGAAACCGTTCGAGGTCATCGACGACCAGTGCACCGGTTGCGGCAACTGTATCGACGTCGGCTGCCCGGCCATCCACGTCACGCGCCGCGGCAAGGAAGTCAAGGCGAGCGGCAAGGAAGTCAACCTCGCTTTCGTGCGCATCGAAAGCTCGGTGTGCACCGGCTGCGGCCTGTGCGTCCAGCCCTGCGCGCCGAAAGCCATCGTGCATTACGCGCCGGTTTCGCCGATCAAGCTGGTCAGCAAGGGATGTGGAGCCTGAGATGAGTGACAACACCAATATTCTCGTCGTCGGCATCGGCGGCCAGGGCGTCATGACCGCCACCGAAATTCTCGCCGAAGCGGCGATCGCCATGGGCCACGACGCCAAGAAAACCGAAGTCGCTGGCATGGCCCAACGCGGCGGCGTCGTTTCCTCGCACCTGCGTTTCGGCCAGCGCGTCCTGTCGCCGCAGATCACGCCGGGCACCGCCGATGTGCTGCTGGGTTTCGAGTCGGCCGAAGCGATGCGCTGGCAGCACATGCTGCGCCCGGGCGGTATCACTTTGATGAATACGGCCCGGCTGGTCCCGCCGGTCGTCGAGCTCGGCCTGTTCGATTACCCGGACGATCCGCTCGGCGAAATCCGCAAAAGCGGCAACAAGGTCGTCGCCTTCGATGCCACCTCGATTGCCCAGCAGCTCGGCGACATCCGCCTCGGCAACACCGTGATGCTCGGCGCCATCGCCGATCACCTGCCGTTTCCGGCCGAGACGCTGCTCGACTGCGTGCTCAAGCGTTTCCAGCGCAAGGGCGAAAAGCTGGTCGAGCTGAACCGCCAGGCCTTCGCCGCCGGACGGGCGGCCGTCGGGACAGCGGAAGCCGTCGCCGCGTAATCTGTTAAAATACGCGCCAATTCAAAGGGAAAGGCAGCCGCCTTTCCCCTTTTCTTTTCTGTTGGATGCGACGATGACAGCACAAATTATCGACGGCAAGGCTCTGGCCGATGAACTGCGCCTGAGCTTCAAGGCCCGCGTGGAAGCACTGACGGCCAAGGGACACCGCCCGGGGCTGGTAGTCATTCTGGTCGGCGAAGACCCGGCCTCCCAGGTTTACGTGCGCAACAAGGTCAATGGCTGCCTGGCCATCGGCATGCACTCCGAGAAGATCACCTACGAACCGACCGTCGATCAGGCCACGGTGCTCGCCAAGATCGCCGAGCTGAATGCCGATCCGGCGATTCACGGCATCCTGGTCCAGCTGCCGCTGCCGAAGCATTTCGATGAAGCCGCCGTGCTCGAAGCGATTGCCGCCGCCAAGGACGTCGATGGCTTCCACGCCGAGAACATCGGCGCGCTGGCCCAGGGCAATCCGCGCTTCATTCCGTGCACGCCCTACGGCGTGATGAAAATGTTCGAGAAGGGCCATGTCGATCTGAGCGGCAAGGAAGCCGTGGTCATCGGCCGTTCCAACATCGTCGGCAAGCCGATGGCGCTGCTCCTGATCAACGCCGGCGCCACCGTCACCGTCTGCAACTCACGCACCAAGGACCTAGCCGGCCATACCCGCCGCGCCGACATCCTGGTCGCCGCCGTCGGCAAGCCGAAGTTCGTCACCGCCGACATGGTCAAGCCGGGCGCCGTCGTCATCGACGTCGGCATCAACCGCCTGCCCGACGGCAAGCTGTGCGGCGACGTCGATTTCGCCGGCTGCGCCGAAGTGGCCGGGCAGATCACCCCGGTGCCGGGTGGCGTCGGTCCGATGACCATCACCATGCTGCTCGCCAACACCATCGAAGCTGCCGAACGGAAGGCCGGACTATGAGCAATCACCTGCCGCTGATCGGCGTCGTCATGGGTTCGGATTCCGACTGGCCGACCATGCAGGCCGCCGCCGTCATCCTCAAGGACTTCGGCGTGCCCTTCGAAGCCAGGGTCGTTTCCGCCCACCGCACTCCCGACCTGTTGTTCGACTATGCGGCCATGGCCGGTGAGCGCGGCCTCAAGGCGATCATCGCCGGGGCCGGCGGCGCCGCCCACTTGCCGGGCATGCTGGCCGCCAAGACCACCATCCCGGTACTCGGCGTACCGGTGCAGTCGAAGGCGCTGTCCGGCGTCGATTCGCTGCATTCCATCGTCCAGATGCCGAAGGGCATTCCGGTCGCCACCTTCGCCATCGGCGAGGCTGGCGCCGCCAATGCAGCGCTGTTCGCCGTCGCCATGCTGGCCAACGACAATCCGGAATTGAATGCCAAGTTGCAGGCGTTCCGTCAGGCCCAGACCGAGAAGGTCCTGGCCATGAAACTGCCGGAAGTTTGAATCCGATGCCTTCGACCATGATCCTGCCGCCCGCCACGCTGGGCATGCTGGGCGGCGGCCAGTTGGGCCGCTTCTTCGTCACCGCCGCGCACGAGATGGGCTATCAGGTCTGGGTCCTCGACCCGGACAAGAACAGCCCGGCCGGCCTGATCGCCGAGCGCCATTTCTGTGATGCCTACGACGACTTTGCGGCGCTCGACGAGTTCGCCAACGGCTGCGCGGCAATCACCACCGAATTCGAGAACGTCCCGGCCGAGACGCTGGACTACCTGGCCAAGTTCGTGCCGGTCCGCCCGTCGGCAGCGGCGGTCGCCATCTGCCAGAACCGCATCGCCGAGAAGAGTTTCCTGCGCGACAACGGCCTGCCGCATGGCCCGTTCGCCGCGATTCACGGCGAAGACGATATTAAGAAGGCCGACCCGTCGCTGTTTCCGGCGATCCTCAAGGTTGCCCGCTTCGGCTACGACGGCAAGGGCCAGGCGACGGTCAACAACTGCGCCGAGGCCCTTCTGGCATTCGCCCGCTTCAATGGCGAAGCCTGCGTGCTGGAACAGCGCCTGACATTGGACTACGAAGTCTCGGTGGTCCTCGCTCGCGACCAGCACGGCCAGGTTCAATGCTTTCCGACCGGCGAAAACCAGCACACCAACGGCATCCTCGATGTCTCGATCGTGCCCGCCCGGACGACCGGTTGCGTCAAGAGCGATGCCGAGGATGTCGCCGCCCGGATCGCCGAAGAGCTCGGCTACATCGGCACCATGGGCGTCGAGTTCTTCGTCAGCCGGGGTCGCCTGATCGTCAATGAAATGGCGCCGCGCCCGCACAACAGCGGTCACTACACCGTCGATGCCTGCGTTACCAGCCAGTTCGAGCAGCAGGTGCGCGCCTTGTGCGGCCTGCCGCTCGGCGAAGCGCGCGCCCATTCGCCGGCGGTCATGGTCAATCTGCTCGGCGACCTGTGGTTCGACGGCGAACGCTACCGCGAGCCCGACTGGGCCAGGCTGCACGCCGTGCCCAATCTGAAGCTGCACCTCTACGGCAAGCACCACGCCCGCCCCGGCCGCAAAATGGGCCATTTCACGGTGATCGGCGAGGACGCCGCGACGGTGCAGCAAGCCGCGCTGGCGGCACGTACGGCGATCGGCATCAAGGACGCATGACGCCTTCCGCAGCCGAATACGTCCGCGCCGTCGACTTGCTACGCGCCGGCGAGCTGGTCGCCTTCCCGACCGAAACGGTCTACGGCCTGGGAGCCGATGCCGCCAATCCGGCCGCGGTCGCCAAGATATTCGCCGCCAAGGGCCGCCCCGCCGACCATCCGCTGATCGTCCATCTGGCCGGCCACGACGCCGTCGACCACTGGGCCGAGCAGGTGCCGCCCGTCGCCTGGGAACTGATGGAAGCCTTCTGGCCAGGCCCGCTGACGCTGATCCTGAAGAAGCAGGCCTGGGTGCCGGATGCCGTGACCGGCGGTCAGGACACCGTCGGCCTGCGCGTCCCCGGTCATCCGGTGGCGCTCGAACTGCTCCGCCGCTTTGCCGCCAGCGGCGGCCATGGCGGCATCGCCGCCCCGTCGGCCAACCGTTTCGGCCGGATCAGCCCGACCAGTGCGGCGCATGTCCAGGAAGAACTCGGTGACCGGGTGCCGCTGATTCTCGACGGCGGGTCCTGTACCGTCGGTATCGAATCGACCATCGTCGACTGCTCGCGCGGCGAAGCCGTCGTCCTGCGCCCCGGACATATTTCCCCGGCCCATCTCGAAGCCGTACTCGGCTGCCGGCCGAATATCGAAACCGCCGCCGGCGCACCGCGCGTCTCCGGCTCGCTGGCGGCGCACTACGCCCCACAGACGCCGATGCGACTGATTGCCAGCGAACGCCTGCTCGATTTTCTCAACGCCCAGCGCCACAAGGGCGACGCCTGTGGCGTCATCAGTCACAGCCTGCCGCCGCACGCCGGCATGCCGCATATCTGGCACATGCTGCCGGCCGACCCGGTCGGCTATGCCCATGAGTTGTATGCCGCGTTACGCGATATGGACCACGCCGGAATGAGTCTGATCACCGTCGAAGCCCTGCCCGACGATCCGGCCTGGGCGGCCGTCGCCGATCGCCTGCGCCGCGCCGTGGCGGGTGCCGGACCAGGCTGAAGCAGTCAGATTTCCCGTAGCCGCTCCAGCTTGGCGGCGCAAATGAAGTCGTTTTCCGACAAACCGTTGATGGCGTGCGTCGAGTAACTGACGCGGCAATCCTTGTAGCCGACCGTCAGCTCAGGGTGATGATTCTCGCGGTGCGACACCCAGGCAATGGCATTGACGAAGGCCATCACCTCATAATGGTTCTTGAAGGCGAACAACTTCTCCAACCGTTCGTTCCGCAACGCCCAGCCGGGCAGCATTTCCAACAAACCACGCGACGTTTCGGCGGACAACGGCGGCGTGCCGCCCGTGCATGGCTGGCAGCGCTTGTTGAGCAAATCACCACGGTGCATCGCATCTCCTTTTCAGGCATCTGGTCACCGCAGTTGAGAGCCGATTTTTCCGGGCAGGTTCCACCGCGATAGCGTCAGAGGCCTATTAGGCTTTGAGATGGGAATTAGACTGAGTTAGAATTGTTGCAGTTGGGGGGGTAGCTCAGTTGGGAGAGCGCCGCGTTCGCAATGCGGAGGTCGTGAGTTCGATCCTCATCCTCTCCACCAACTCGAATACAAGCAAGACCGCAGAAGGCCGAAAACTTCCAGAAGATACGGGTTTTCGGCTTTTTGTTGGGCATCGCGACAGTCGACCCATCTGATGTCGCCCAGGGCCATCGATCTGCTGATCCGCCCCGACTGGCACACGGATACCAACACAAAGGATGTTTTCGCAGTAAGCGGCACCGCTATGGATCATTCAAGTCTTAAAACCCATGCCAGCTTTGCATGGCTCCTGGCATGGCGAGCCCTGCTTGCCTGCATCGCGCTCTATACCGCGCTGGAGAAGCCGTTCTGGACGATGGTGACGGCGCTTGCCGTGCTCGGTTTCCTGCTGCTTCTTGGCGAAGCGGCATACAAGAGCAAGGTCTATTTCGAGCAGGAACGACTGCGCCTGGCGAAAGAACAGGAAATGCGCGAGCAGCGGGCGAGAGAAGCGGCGTTGCGCCGCGAAGCAATGGAAAAGGCCAAGCAGAGTACCCGGCGAAGTTTCATGAGCCTGGATGACGACGAACCGTCAGACGCCCCCATCGGCGAGATCAAAACCCAATAGGCGGCAGGCTGAAAAGATCAGCAATCGGCCGGGCAATCGCGCTCGCTGGCCATCCGGAGCCAGAAGGCGGCGATTTCTTCGGCCTTGATTCGCCCGCTGCGTAAGGCCGAGCCGAGAACCGCCTCGGCATCCTTCCGCCGGCCAAAGATGACGTAAATTTCCGCCTCGGTCAGCGGGCTGACATCTTCGTCGTCGTCCCCGGCAAATCCGGTCGACCCGACCTGGTCGAATTCGCTGCTCGGGATGCTCAGCCAAAGATCCTTGGCAACACCCGCTGTTCTGGCGGCCTTCTTTTTCCTGAAAGCCCCCAGGCTGGCGACCAGGTGACGTCGAACGAGGCTGGCAATTGGCGCAATGGAAATCGGATTGTTAGACATCGGCGGCAGTCCTCCTGCTTATTACTGTGAATCGAAAAACAGCAAGGTGTCGTTGGCAAGGTCGCCAAAACACCCAGGCAGTACGGTGATGCCTCCATCAACAGCAAATGCCATACCAGAGGCCATCCAATTGATTTATCGGGTGTTTTTTCAGATCGATAACGCGAGAGCAGCAAATCCTGTCGTGGCCTGGCGACAGCCAGGCCCTGAACAAACCCAAGTAACTGTTTTTTATCGGATAAAACTGTCACCGACAGGCGACACCGGGCTCAGCGGATGACTTTGTCGATGCTCGCCTGACGGCAAAGAAACAGCTCTTTGTTCCGACCGACGATTCGCCATCGCCTCTGAATTCCATTTTCATAAACCGCAAAATGACAGATGAAAACGGAAAAATTAACCCTGCGGCGTTCAGTGTTTCTGTGTTTAGATTCGTCGCATGTTTGCCCAAGACGCCAGCTCCAGCGCGCCTCGACGGCAGGTTTCCAAAAAGAACAATTCCCAAAAACATGAAAAATAATCAGCCGGTCAGCCAACGAGAAGTTCCCTTCCCGCCCGATAGCTATCTGGTTTCACGTACCGACCTCAAAGGCAGCATCACCTACGCCAACGATGCATTCGTCGCGATCAGCGGCTTCTCGCGCGATGAATTGCTCGGCCAAAACCACAATCTCGTTCGCCACCCGGACATGCCGGAAGCTGCTTTTGCCGATCTGTGGACCACCGTCAAATCCGGCCTGCCCTGGCGAGGCATGGTCAAGAACCGCTGCAAGAACGGCGACTATTACTGGGTTGAGGCCTTCGTCGTCCCGCTCAAGAAGAACGGCGAGATCACCGGCTACCAATCGGTTCGAACGCCGGTCAGCCGTGACAAGCGGACGGCCGCCGAGGCCGCCTATACAGCCTCCGGGCAAAAGGGCAAGCTGCCCCAATCCGGCAAGCGCTCGCTTTCCCTGGTCACGCGGTTGTGGGTCGCCATCGCCGTCATTCTGGCGTTGATGACGCTGGTTGGCGTGCTGGGCATCCGCGGCATTGCCGAAACCAACGACGAAATGGCCGCCCTGTACCGCGAGAAGTTGCTTCCGTCGAACTCCGCCAACCGGATGATGGCGCTGCTTACCGACAATCGCTCGCAGATCATGCTCGCCTTGCAGCACGATCCGTCCAACCCGAATGCCAAGCTGCACGACCACCCGCTCGACCGACACATCGAGGCAACCCTGAAGAACCGTCAGGAAATCAACGCCTTGCTCGATGAGATGAAAAAGCTGAAATTCACCGATACGGAGCAGGCGCTGCTTGCCAAATTCAGCGAGACCCGCGAGCGCTTTTCCAAGGAAGGAATCAACCTCGCCCGCGAACTGCTGAAAGAAGGCAAGTACCAGGAAGGCAACACCTTGCTGCTGCTCAAGATCAATCCGTTGTTTGCCGAGATGCGACAAAACGGAGAAATCCTTATCAAGGAACTTGCCAGCAGTGCCGAGCACAATTTCCAGACGGCGGAACAGCGTTATCGCAGGGTTCGCAACATCAGCATCGGCAGCATGGTCTTCGCCATGGTACTGGCACTGGTTGGCGGAGCCCTGCTGGTCGCCGCCATTACCCGGCCGCTGCGCAAGGCGGCGACGCATTTCGAGCGGATATCCGAAGGCAAGCTGACCGACGAGATCGATGTTTCCGGGCGCGACGAGTGCGGCGTGCTGCTGTGCAATCTGGCAACCATGCAGGGCACGCTCAAAGTGATGCTCGACGAAATTGGCACGGCCTCCCACGCCATCGACGTGCATAGCAAGGAACTCGAAGCGCAAATGCTCCGGGTGGCCGAGCAGTCGGAACAGCAACAGGCCAGCGTTGAAGGCGTCGCCGCGGCAACCGAGCAATTCAGCCAGTCGGTGCAGGAAGTCGCCAGCAATGCCCAGGACACGGCGGCGGCGGCCCGCGATTCGCAGGAGCAGGTCAGCCATAGCAATGCCAACATCAATCAGAGCATGGATGCCACGGCACGGGTGGTCGATGCGGTGCATGCCTCGAATGCGACCATTGACCAACTCAACCTGTCGATCGCCAAGATCGGCGACATCACCCAGGTTATCGCCGATATTGCCAGCCAGACCAATCTGCTCGCTCTCAATGCCGCCATCGAAGCGGCGCGGGCCGGCGAACAGGGCCGCGGCTTCGCCGTCGTCGCCGACGAAGTGCGCAAGCTGGCTGAACGGACGACCACGTCGACGGCCGACATCAACAACACCGTCAACGAAATCCAGTCGGTCACCGCCCAGGCGGTCGCCAGCATGAGCGTTGCAGCCAAGGAAGTGGAAACCGGCATCGGCAAGCTGCGTGACAGCGTCGCCGGCCTGGAAGGCGTCAATCAGTCGTCCAGCCAGGTTTCGCGGATGGCCAGCCAGATTTCCGATGCGGCACGGCAACAGGGCGTAGCCAGCGAGGAAGTCGCCGGCAGCATGCAGCAGATCACCGACCTGATCGAGCAAAACACCAGCTCGGCCAAATCGGCCAAGCGTGCCGTCGATGACTTGCTGGTCACGGCACAACAGCTGGACAGCCTGATCTCCGGCTTCGAGCTGTACCGGAACTAAGTTGGCGCACGTAGAATGGGGGCTCTGCCGCCCCCATTTTTCTGCCATGCCCCCACCCTGTTCGATCCGGGTCGCCTCGGCGGCCTCAACGAGGCCGATGCCGGCACCTTCCACCAGGGCGGCCAGCACGGCCACCTCGACTACCCGACGCTGAACGCATGAAGCGCCTCAACACGCTGCTGGCCGGCGCCATGCTCTCCTTCGGCGCCCTGGCCGACGGCTTGCCGCCGACGGTGCTGCAAGCCCTGAAGGCGGCGCAGATTCCGGCCGCCAGTGTGGCCGTTGTCGTCCAGCCGCTCGACACGGCAACGCCGCTGGTCGCCCACAATGCGGCGCAGCCGATGAACCCGGCCTCGGTGATGAAGCTGCTCACGACCTATGCCGCACTCGACCTGCTCGGCCCGGCGTGGACCTGGAAAACCACCGCGTGGGTTGACGCGCCCCCGGTGGACGGCATCCTGAACGGCAATCTTTACCTGAAAGGCAGCGGCGACCCGCGCTTTGCCATCGAACAACTGGCAGCCCTGCTCCGCCAGTTGCGCGTCCGCGGCATTGCCCACATCGCCGGCGATGTCGTCCTCGACCGCACCGCCTTCGACGTTCCAAGCATCGACCCCGGCGCCTTCGACGACAAGCCGATGCGCCCCTACAACGTCGGCCCGGATGGCCTGCTGATCAATTTCCGCGCCCTGCGCTTCACGCTTCTGCCGGACAACGGCAAGCCGCGCGTACTGATGGAAACGCCGAGCGACAACCTGCGGGTCGACAACCAGTTGCGCTC
The DNA here is from genome assembly GCF_050368855.1 of Azonexus sp. IMCC34842. GTDB lineage: Bacteria > Pseudomonadota > Gammaproteobacteria > Burkholderiales > Rhodocyclaceae > Azonexus > Azonexus denitrificans_A. Next base: position 3,518,901 of record NZ_CP178449.1, read on the forward strand.
CGGCAACGGCGCCTGCGCCAGCAACTGGAAAGACCTGATCACCGCCCGGCTGATTCCGGAAAACGGCGGCAACCGGCTCGAATTGACCGGCACCTACAGCGCACTGTGCGGCGAGAAGCCGCTCAATCTCGCACCGCTCCCGGCCGATGCCCAGGCCGGCGGTCTGATGCGCAGCCTGTGGAAGGAACTCGGCGGCAGCCTGGCCGGCCAGGTGCGCAGCGGCAGCGTCGCCACCGGCAGTCAGCTGGTCGCCCAGCACGAATCGGCACCGCTCGCCGATGCCGTGCGCGACATCAACAAGTTCAGCAACAATGTGATGGCCCGGCAGGTTTTTCTCACCCTCGGCAACAGCACCGCGCCGGGCACCGCCGAGCGGGCGCAGCAGCGCATCGGCGAGTGGCTGAACGGGCGCAACCTGCGCTTTGCCGAACTGGAACTGGAAAACGGCTCCGGCCTGTCACGCCGCGAACGGATCAGCGCCGGCAGTCTGAACCGCCTGCTGATGGACGCCTGGAAAAACCCGGTGATGCCGGAATTCGTCTCCAGCCTGCCGATCGTCGGCATCGACGGGACGATGAAGAAACGCCTGAACGGTACGCAAGCCACCGGCCGCGCCCACATCAAGACCGGTACGCTCGACGGCGTCAAGACCGCCGCCGGCTATGCGCTGGATGCCCAGGGGCGGCGTTACGCCGTGACCTTCCTGATCAATCACCCGCGTTCCCAGGCCGGCAGTGCGGCAATCGATGCGCTGCTCGTCTGGGTCGCCGAGCGCCGGGCGGGTGAGCCAGCCGTCCGGCTCGACAACGAGTGAGCGCTCAGCCGACCGGGCGCACCCCGAACAGCGCGGCCCAGCCGCGAAACACCCGGTAAGCGACCCAGCAGCCGAGAATGACAATGACGACCCAGGCCACCGGGATGCCGATGATCGTGATTACCAGCAGGCCATAGACTACCAGCCACAGCAAGGTGAACCAGAAGGTGCGGATCTGCCAGCGGAAATGCGTTTCCAGCCAGGTGCCGGTAACGTCGCCGCGCTTCAGGTAATTGAGAAACACCGCACACAGCGAGGGCAGCCCGAAGACGAAACCGCCGGCGATGGTCGCCGCCGAGGTGACCCCGACCAGCACGGCGATGGCGTGCAGGCCGTAGATGAAATGGGTGAGCTGGACCAGCGACGGGCGGACGCCTTGCAGATCGACGACAGGTACGGGTTCCGGCATGGTTCAGTTCTCCTTGATCAACTTCTGCAGCAGCAGCGCATGGCCGGCGGCCGGATCGAGCACGTAAGGGGCAAAACCGGCCCGCTCGTAAGACGCCATCGCCCGCCGGTTGTTGGACAACACTTCCAGCGTCAGCTTGCAGCAGCCCAGGGCACTGGCCCGCTGTTCGGCCCAGTGGAGCAGCGCCTGACCGATGCCCTGACCACGCAGCTCGGCATGGACGACGATATCGTGGATATTCAGCAAGGGCCGGGCGGCGAACGTGGAAAAGCCGGCAAAACAGTTGATCAGCCCGACCGGCTTGTCGCCCTGAAAGGCCAGCGCGCCATGGAAACCGGGCCGCTCTTTCAGCGCCTCGACCAGATGCCCCTTGGCATAAGCCGACAGCCCTTCACCGCCGCCCATCGGATCACGGGCATAGTGATCGAGCAGATCCAGCCAGGCTCCGGCAAGGGCCTGCTGTTCGAGGTCGAGGGCGGCGACCCGGAGGGTCATAGCCCGAGATCGCCCCACATCGTATCGACCCGCTGCTTCACCCCGTCATCCATGACGATCGGCCGCCCCCATTCGCGCGTCGTCTCGCCCGGCCACTTGTTAGTCGCGTCCAGCCCCATCTTGGAGCCGAGACCGGCCACCGGGCTGGCGAAGTCGAGGTAATCGATCGGCGTGTTATCCACCAGCGTGATGTCGCGGCTGGCGTCCATGCGCGTCGTCATTGCCCAGATCACTTCCTTCCAGTCGCGGATGTCGATGTCGTCATCGACGACGATGATCGTCTTGGTATACATGAACTGACGCAGGAAGCTCCAGATGCCGAACATGATGCGCTTGGCGTGGCCGGGGTACTGCTTCTTGATGCTGACGATGGCCATGCGGTAGGAGCAGCCTTCCGGCGGCAGGTAAAAATCGACGATTTCCGGGTACTGCTTCTGGAGCAGCGGCACGAACACTTCGTTGAGCGCCACGCCGAGTACGGCCGGCTCGTCGGGTGGCTTGCCGGTGTAGGTGCTGTGGTAGATCGGGTTCTGGCGCATCGTGATGCGCTCGATGGTGAACACCGGGAACTCGGCCTGTTCGTTGTAGTAGCCGGTGTGGTCGCCATACGGCCCTTCGAGCGCCGTCTCGCCGGGATGGATCACCCCTTCCAGCACGATCTCGGCCGAGGCCGGCACCTGCAACGCCGAACCCAGGCACTTGATCAACTCGGTCTTGCCGCCGCGCAGCAGACCGGCGAACTGGTATTCGGACAGTGAATCCGGCACCGGCGTCACGGCGCCGAGGATGGTCGCCGGATCGCAGCCCAGCACGACGGCCACCGGGAAAGGTTCGCCCGGCTTCGCCATCTGGTGATCACGAAAATCGAGCGCCCCGCCGCGATGGGCCAGCCAGCGCATGATCACCTTGTTCGGCCCCAACACCTGCTGGCGGTAGATGCCGAGATTCTGCCGATTCTTGTGCGGCCCCTTGGTGACCACCAGGCCCCAAGTGATCAGCGGCGCAACGTCGCCCGGCCAGCAATGCTGGATCGGCAGACGGGCCAGATCGACATCCTTGCCCTCCCAGACGATTTCCTGACAGGGCGCGCTCGATACCGTTTTCGGCGCCATGTTCAGAACCTGCTTGAGGATCGGCAGCTTGTCCCAAGCATCCTTCAGGCCCTTCGGCGGCTCGGGCTCCTTCAGGTAGGCGAGCAGCTTGCCGACTTCGCGCAGGGCCTGCACCGACTCCTCGCCCATGCCGAGCGCCACCCGCTTGGGCGTCCCGAACAGATTGGCAAGCACCGGGATGGTATGGCCTTTCGGCTTCTCGAACAGGATGGCCGGCCCCTCGGCACGTAGCACGCGGTCGCAGATCTCGGTCATTTCGAGGTGGGTATCGACCTCGACGCCGACCCGCTTCAGTTCGCCGGTCTTTTCAAGTTGCGACAGGAAGTCGCGCAAGTCGTGATATTTCATCGGGTCCGGTACGAAGAGTGACAGCCCAGGCAGGCGCCGCTGGACAGCAAAGAAAAGAGCCTCATCCGAAGATTCTTCCGGAAAAGAGAAAATCGACGGCAATACCGACGAAAATCGCCAGCCCGGCCCAGTTGTTGTGCAGGAAAGCCTTGAAACAGGCCATCCGTTCGCGACCACGAATCCAGGTGTAGTGCACGCCGAAAATCCCGGCGGCGACGAGCAGCCCGGCGTAGAACGCCCAACCAAGGTGCAAGCTGGCGCCGACCCAGCCGATGATGCCCAGCGTCATCGCATAACAGAACATCACCGCCGCCACGTCGAAGCGCCCAAAGGTGATGGCCGAGGTCTTGATGCCGATTTTCAGATCGTCGTTGCGGTCGACCATGGCGTATTCGGTATCGTAGGCCACCGCCCAGAAGATGTTGGCGAGCAACAGCCACCAGGCTTCGGCCGGCACGCTGCCGAGGTGCGCCGCATAGGCCATCGGGATACCAAAACCGTAGGCAATGCCGAGATAAGCCTGCGGAATGGCGAAAAAGCGCTTGGTAAAGGGATAGCTGGCAGCCAGGAAAACAGCCGGCAGCGACAACCAGACGACCAGACTGTTGCCCAGCATCACGACCAGCGCAAATGCCGTCAGCGACAGGCCGGCAAACAGCGCAAACGCTTCCTTCGTCGTCACCTTGCCAGCGGTCAGCGGACGATCCTTGGTGCGTTCGACATGGCGGTCGAACTCACGGTCGGCGTAATCGTTGATGACGCAACCGGCCGAACGCATCAGCACGGTGCCGAGCGCGAAAACCCAGACCACCAGCCAGTTCGGCTTGCCGAGCGAGGATAGCCAGAGCGCCCACATGGTCGGCCAGAAGAGCAGCAGAATGCCGATCGGCTTGTCGAGCCGCATCAGCTTTTCGTAGAGATCAATTCTTTCTTTGAGCGCGGGCCAGTTCATCCGGCGATTTTACCTCGGTGCGCGAGGCCGACTGCAGGCCCGGGCAAAAATGCCCGCACCGAAAGACGGCTCGGTCAATCGGCCTTGGCAACCTTCTTGCCCTTCGCCGGGCTCGATTTGCGCGGTACCTTTCGAGCGCGTTGCATGCGCATCAGGCGGCGACGGATTTCGTCGGAATCCATCCAGACATCGGAGCCTTTCAGGATGGTGCCGATTTCCGTTTCGGAAAGAAACGGCGAACAAAGGCGGCTCATCACCTTTTCAAACCATTTGCCGATCGCCGCGACCTCGGCCTGCTGCTCGTTGCCCTTGCCGGCAAAGATTCCCGAATAGATATGGAACATCAACTGGCAATTGTCATGAACGATCAACTCGTCGCCGCTCAGGAAGATCAGCGCGGCCATCGAATAGGCGCGCGCTTCGAGGATGGTGACCACCCGGGCATTCGACGCCAGGGCGTTATTGATGATCTGCAGGCCGGTATTGAAATCGCCGCCCGAAGAATTGAGGTGCAGGTAAACCAGATCCGTCTCGCTGGCCGTGCGCAGGGTATAGAACAACTCGGTGTAGTACTGCGGCTCGCGGATGTCGCCACAAAGGTAATACGACACCTGGCGAACCGGCAGTTGCTGTTCATAACGGGTCAGGCCACGGAAGATCGCATTTTCCTCGGGAAGAATGTCGTCATCTCGTGCTGGAGGTTCTCGATGCATGATCGCTCCTGCTTGTTATTGGTTAGCACCCAGCCTACTCGCCCGCCACCGGCAAGGAAAGCGGAAAGCGCCCGGCCGGGCCGGCTGGCGCGTTATTTTGTCGGCCCGCGCAGGCGCCCGACGATGACCTGCAAATGCGCCGGCGTAGCCGCCTCGGGCGGCACCGGCGGGGCGACATGCAAGGCGATCCGCGAAAACATGCCGCGCCGGAACGGTTTCTTCATCAGCGCGCCGTCGATCTGCGAGAAGAAGCTGCCCCACAAGCCGCTCAGCGCCATCGGAATTACCGGCACCGGATTGGCCGCGAGGATGCGGCTGATGCCGGGTCGGAAGGGCTGCAGCTCGCCGTCGCGAGTGATGCCGCCTTCCGGAAAAATGGCGACCAGCTCGCCGTTGTTCAGCGCGGAGGAGACCTCGGCGAAGGCCTTCTCCATCAGGACCGGATCTTCCTTGGCCGACGAGATGGGGATCGCGCCGCCGTGCCGGAAGATGTAGTTGAGCAGCGGCGTCCGGAAAATCCGGTGATCCATCACGAAGCGCACCGGCCGCGGCGCGGCGCCCATGATGACCACCGCGTCAACCAGACTGACATGGTTGCAGACCAGTACCGCCGCTCCCTCGTGCGGGATGTGCTCGACACCGGTGCTGCGAAGCCGGTATGCCGCCTTGATCAGCAGCCAGGCCATGAAGCGGATCAGGAATTCCGGGACCAGCCGGTAGATGTAGACGGCAACCAGCGCGTTGAGCAGCGCCGCGATGCCGAACAGCATCGGGATCGACAGGCCGGCTCCGAGCAGGGCCGCGGCCGATAGCGCGCCGACGACCATGAACAACGCATTCAGGATGTTGTTGGCGGCGATGATCCGGGCTCGCTGTTCCGGGGCGCTGCGAATCTGGACCAGCGCGTAGAGCGGGACGATGAAGAAGCCGCCGAAGACGCCGAGCATCATCAGGTCGAACAGCACGCGCCAGATCGCCGGCAGACTGAGCAGGGCGAGCAGTTGATGGGCGTCGTGACCGACCAGACCTACCGGCGAGGCGAAGTAGAGATCGAGGCCGAACAACATCAGGCCGATCGAACCGAACGGCACCAGGCCGATCTCCACGTGCTTGCCCGACATCCGTTCGCAGAGCAGCGAGCCGAGGCCGATGCCGACGGTGAAGGTGGCGAGCAGCAGCGTCACCGCATTCTCGCCGCCGCCCAGCACATTCTTGGCGTAGGCCGGGAACTGGGCGAGGAACAGTGCGCCATACAGCCAGAACCACGAAATGCCGAGGATGGAGAGAAACACGACGCGATTCTGGCGCGCGAAATTGATATTGCGCCAGGTTTCGCTGATCGGGTTCAGGTTGATCCGCAGTTCCGGCGCCGGGGCCGGGGCGCCGGGAATGCCTCGGCTGGTCAGGTAGCCGGCCAGAGCGACGAGCAAGCCGCCCAAGGCGATCCAGGCCGGATGCGCGACCGAACCGGCGAGCAGGCCGCCGGCCAGCGTACCGATCAGGATGGCGACGAAAGTGCCGGCCTCGATCAGCGCATTGCCGCCGACCAGTTCCTCTTCGTGCAGGTGTTGCGGCAGGATGGCGTACTTGACCGGCCCGAACAGCGTCGAATGCAGGCCGAGCAGAAACAGCGCCCCCATCAGCACCGCCAGGCTGTGCAGCGCGAAACCGGCTGCCGCGATGCCCATGATTGCCATCTCCAGCACCTTGACCAGGCGGGCCAGCATCGCCTTGTCGTACTTGTCGGCCAGTTGCCCGGCGGTGGCCGAGAACAGGAAGAACGGCAGGATGAAGATGCCGGCCGCCAGATTGGCCAGCAGCTCCGGTGGCAGCGTCGTCCAGCTTGCCGCCTGGAAGGTCAGCAGCACGATCAGCGCGTTCTTGAACAGGTTGTCGTTGAAGGCGCCGAGAAACTGGGTGGCGAAGAACGGCGCGAAACGCCGGGTTTTCAGGAGTCCGAATTGACCGCTCATACTTGGCTCGCAGCGAAAAGGCGACGGGTGTGAAAAACCGCCGGTGAAAAGGAATGACCCTGCCACGCCAGCAGGCGCTTCAGGGCGACCGCTCCGCCGAGCAGGCCGAGAACGCGACGACGTCTGGAATTTGAAACAGAGGGTTTTGTCATGTCGATTTGTTCGAGCGATGTCTATCCATGCAGGAAAATGCCGATCACCAGCCAAACGACGCAGCCAGCGAGAAGCAGCAGGTAACTGGCCAGGTTGGCGCGCCATAGAGCTTGACGCGCCAGAGCCGGAGTCGATGGAGACAGCCGATCGGCAATCAACCAGGTCTCCGACCAATAAGATGCAAAAAAGAAGGGGATGAGCAAGGAAATGGTTGCGACCGGCACGATCCAATGCTCCCCACGGGTGATGGGACCAAGCCACGGCGCCGCTAAAATGGTCCGACCGACCTCGCCAAAGAACTGCGGCGGATAAGACCGGGAGGCTCCGGTACTAATTACCAGGCTGGCCAGAACAAATTCAAGGACAACCAGCGCAAGCCAGGTCAGCGGCAATCCGAGCAGTGTCGAAAAGATATTTGCCTTGCTCACCTGACGAATGGCAATGCGCCAGCCAACGCCCAACTCTCGCTCAACAACCCAACTCTCCAGGGCAATTACCGGAATGATGGCCCCCAAAGAAAGCGGCCAGACGACGATCAGCATGGGCAAGCCGGCATTGGCCAGAGCCAGCGCCGGCAGGCCTAATAATATGAGCGCCAGAAATGCGTGCATAGCTCTCATGCCGCCTCGGCCAGACGCTTCAAGGTGACGTAATCGATCTTGCCGGTACCGAGCAGCGGCAAGGCATCGACCCGCTGGATCTTGCGCGGCACGGCCAGTTCCGGCATGCCGAGGTCGCGCGCCTTGGCGGCCAGCAGCTCGCGGGACAAGGCGCCATCGGTGGTGAACAGCACCAGCGCCTCGCCCTTGCCGGCGTCCGGCTGACTCGAGGCTGCATGGACCAGGGCGGGCGAGGTGGCGGTCGCCAGTTTTTCGACAACTTCCAGGCTAACCATTTCGCCGGCTATCTTGGCGAAGCGTTTGACCCGGCCGACGATTTTGATGAAGCCCTCGTCGTCGCACTCGACAATGTCGCCCGTCTCGTACCAGCCGTCACCGACCTCCGACACCGGCGGCTGCAGCACGCCGGGGCGATCGGCCTTGAGGTAACCGGCCATCACGTTCGGCCCCCGGACGTGCAGCAAGCCGCCGTTGGCGATGCCGGGCACCGCTTGCAGGCGGTGTTCGATGCCCGGCAGCAGGTTGCCGACAGTGCCGGTCTTGTAGGCCATCGGGGTGTTGACCGCGAGGACCGGCGCGGTTTCGGTCGCTCCGTAGCCTTCGAAGATGCGCACGCCGAATTTCTCGAACCAGAGCCCGCGTACCGCCTCGGACAGTTTTTCGGCACCGGCCACGACGTAGCGCAGCCGGTAGAAATCGTAGGGGTGGGCGAATTTGGCATAGTTGCCGAGGAAGGTCGAGGTGCCGAAGAGGACCGTGCAACTGCGGTCGTAGGCCAGTTCCGGGATGATCCGGTAGTGCAGCGGCGACGGGTAGAGGAACAGGCTGGCCCCGGTCAGCACCGGCAACAGCGCCCCGGCGGTCAGGCCGAAGGAATGGAAGATGGGCAGCGCGTTGAGCACCTTGTCGTCCACCGAGAAGTCGATCACCGCGCGGATCTGTGCGATGTTGGCGAGGATGGCGCGGTGCGGCAGGACCACGCCTTTCGGCTGGCCTTCGGAACCGGACGTGAACAGCACCACAGCTGCGTCCTCCGGCGACGTCGGCAGTTCGAAGGCCCGCGGCCAGTGGATGGCCCAGGCGACCAGCCACAGCTTGTCGGCGAAGCCGATCCGGGCACGGATGTCTTCGAGATAGAGCAGTTGCACGCCGCGCAGCCCGGCCAGCTTTTCGCTCAGCTTGGCCTGCTCGACGAAAGCGCGCGACGTCACGATGGTGCGAATTTCGGCGGCGACACAGGCCGACTGCATGGCCTCGCCACCGGCCGTGTAATTGAGCATGGCCGGCACGCGCCGCCGCGCACTGAGACCGAAGATCAGGCCGAGCGTCGCTGCGAGATTCGGCAGCAGCAAGCCGATCCGCTCGTCGGGCGCACTCACCCGCTCGATCTGGCGACCGAGGATCAGGGCCATTTTCAGCAAGTCGTTATAGGAATACTCGATCTGCTTGACGTCTTCGAGCAGGCGCCGCCGGCCACCGAAAATCTCGGCGGCGTCGCACAGCGCCGTGTACAGCGTCTGCTGCGGCCGCGACGCGAAGATCATTTCCTGCATCAAGCGACGCATCGCCTCGCCGGACTTGCGCCGGCGCAGCTTGGCGGTCGGCGCGTCGGGCATCGGAAAGTGGCGTTCCGGCAAGACCGTCAGGCGAATTTTTGGAAACACCTCTTTTGGATATTTTCCGGAGAGACGCGAAAAATAGCTCCGCGCCGCTCCGTCCAGGCGCACCGGAATCACCGTCGCGCCGGTCTTGGCGGCGACAAAGGCCGGCCCGTCGTAAACCTTCATCAGGCTGCCGGTCTGGGTAATCCGCCCTTCCGGAAAAATCACCACCGGCCGGCCGGATTCGATCAGGCGGATCACCTTCTTCATCGCCATCGGGCTGGTCGGATCGACCGCCAGATAGTCGACCTGCGAGAGCAGGATGCGGAACCAGAAATTGTTGGCGATCCCGGTATGCACGACAAACACCGGATCGATCGGCAGGAAGAGACCGATCAGCAAACCATCGAGAAAGGACTCGTGATTGGCGACGACCAGCAGGCGCGGCTGGGAAAAATCCGCCTGCCGCAACTGGATATCGACACGAAACAACAGACGGGCCAGGCCGCGCAACAGCGGCCGCAATAGCTTGCGCATCAGGTATTTTCCTTCAGGTAATCGAGAACGTTGCCCAGCGTCGTTGCCAGCGCATCGCGGTTGATCCAGAACCAGACTTCCTTGCCGACCTTCTCCGAAGCCAGCACGCCGGATTCGTGGAGGATCTTCAGATGGTGGGAAACGGTCGACCGGGCAAGCGTCGAAACCTCGGCGATCTGCCCGACATTCAAGCGCTCGCCCGGCTCGAACAGCAGCAGCATGCGTTGCCGGTGCTCATCGCCCAAAGCCACGAAGATGCGGGACATCTCCTTCCACTCGGAAGGCAGCGCACGGGAATAGTCATTAAACATATCGATAATCTTAGATACGTCGATATGTATTGGTCAAGCATTTTTTGCCGACGTCAGCCCATCGGCACCCAGGATGCCCCCTTGAGCGTGGCGATCACTCGGAGTTCCGCCGCCAATAGCGGGCGTTGGCCGTATACTGGTCGCTGCTCTGAATCCAATCCGGGCAGCCACTCCACTTCCGCTATGTGATATCAGGTGCCTGTGATCCTTCTTCGACAATCCGCCGCGCTTCCCCGGTCAGCCCTTCGATGAGCAGCCGGGCATCCCGCCGTCTCCTGGCCAAGGAGCTGGCTGCAGCGGCCGCCGCCTATCAGGCTGCCGCCGTCATCCCGCATTGCGCCAAGTGCGCCAAGCCTTGTTGCCGACTCGACTCGCTGGTCCTCGAACTGGAATGGAAGCAGCTCAAGTCGTTCTGGCGACTTGAAGAGTCGCGCACCGCCTTTGACAAAAAGCTCTCCGCCGGCCAAGGCCCGGAGGAGATCCGGGCGGGCGACGGGCTCTACTACATCCATAGCAAAGCCTGCCCCGCCTACGACGATGCGCACCGCTCGTGCCGGGTCTACGGCCAGGAACTCAAGCCATTGGGTTGCACGGATTTCCCGGTATACGAGGATCGCGGCTGCGTCGTCGCAGACCTGCGCTGCGAAGCCGTGAACATCGAGGCATTGGCGGCCACGATTGCCGGCGCTGTTGGGCAAGAGTTTCGCATCGTCAAATCTGCCGACGAAGAGTTCCCCTTCCTCGTCTCACTGTCGGCAAGAAAAGTCGGCACCAAGCGGAAGTTGGGCGATTGACTGCGCGGCGGTTCAGGACGAATCCTGAACAGCCCGCTATGCAACAAAGCGGCTTTCAGGGTTTGAGAACCTTTTGAATCCGAGGAAAACGGGAAGCGCCGCCTCAACTTAAGCAGTGTTCGAGAACCCTAGCGGGCCGGCAGACTGCTAGAATCCTTCCCCCCACGCCGCCTCGCCGGTTGCCGCCGCGAACCGGTCTTTTTCCCGAAAACCAGAACCAATCCCATGCGCCGTTCCCGTTCCGAATACCTCGACCTGCCCAGTGTTCGCCTGCACATCCGCCGCTGGGGCAAGCCCGATGCCCCGACGCTGTTCCTGCTGCACGGCTGGATGGACGTGTCGGCCTCCTTCCAGTTCGTCGTCGATGAACTGCAACAGGACTGGAACATCATCGCGCCCGACTGGCGCGGCTTTGGGCTTTCCGAGTGGCTGAACCGGCCCTATTTCTTCGCCGAGCACCTGGGCGACATGGAAGCCATCCTCGACCATTACGCGCCCGAAGGAAAAGTCCGGCTGGCCGGTCACAGCATGGGCGGCATCCTGGCCTGCCTGTATGCCGGCATCCGGCCGGAGCGGGTGGACAAGCTGGTCACGCTCGAAGGCTTCGGCATCGCACCGAGCCAACCCGAGATGGCGCCGGAACGTTACCAGCAGTGGCTGAATACGCTGAAAAAGCCGCCGCGCATGCACGTTTACGCCGACCGTGACGCTTTCGCCCGGCGCCTGCTGCGCACCGATCGTTTCCTGACCGCCGAGCGGGCCGAATTCCTCGCCAAACATCTGGCCCGCATCGGCGATGGTGAAAACCGCTGCGGCCAGCGCCGGCATGGCGTGATCTGGAACGGCGACCCGTGGCACAAGCCGTCGTCGCCCTACTTGTTCCGCCTGGAGGAATCGATGGCAGTGTGGAACAAAATTATCTGCCCGGTCCTCTGGGTAGCCGGCCGCCAGTCCTGGGTGGTGCGCGAATACGCCACCCGGCCGGGCGACTGGGAAGCCCGCCGGGCCTGCTTCGCCGATGTTGCGGAAAGCTGGATCGAGGACGCCGACCATATGCTGCACCACGACCAGCCGGCCGAGGTGGCGCGCCTCATCGAAACTTTCCTTACCTGATTGCGCGCCAAGGCCGGCAAATTAATACCGGGGGCCGGCCAAACGACGGCCCATAATACGCTCCCCATTTCTGCCAGCAGACGCCACCACCATGCCTTGCCGCCGCCTCTTCATCGTCGCCCTGATTCCCCTGCTGCTGACTGCCTGCAGCGAGCCGGAAGACACCGGGCCGGGCCAGCCCGTCACCCATCGCCGCACCGCCTTCAACACCATCCTGAAAGCCTTCGAGCCGATGGGCAGCCAGTTGCGCAAGAGCCAATACAAAGCGGACGATTTCATCACCCTGGCCAAGCGCCTGAACCAGGCGAAACAAGGCCCTTGGGAATACTTCACGCCGGGCAGCGACTATCCGCCTAGCCGGGCGACCGGCGCGGTGTGGTCGGAAGCGGAAAAATTCGAGGCGCGTCGCCAGGACTTCTTCAAGGCCGCCGACCAATTGCTCGTCGCCGCCGAAACCCGCGACGAAGCCAAGGCGAAAGCCGCCTACGAGGTACTCCACGATACCTGCCGCGAGTGCCACAAAACCTTCAAGAAATCCTAGGGCCGGGGATTCCCGGACTCAGGACTTGAGCAGCTCTTCCCGCATCCCGAGCCAGCGCCGCAGATGGCGCTCGGCCTGCTCGGGCGCCTGCAGCAACATTTCTTCGGCGACTTCGCGCGCCATGTCGACCAGATCGGCATCCATTTCCAGATCGGCATAGCGCAACAGCGGCACGCCGCTCTGCCGGCTCCCGACGAATTCGCCGGGACCGCGCAGATGCAGGTCCTGACGGGCGATCTCGAAGCCGTCGGTGTTCTCGAAAATGATTTTCAGGCGCTGGCGGGCCGTTTCCGAAAGCGGCCCGGCAAAAACCAGCACGCAACTCGACTCATGCGCCCCGCGCCCGACCCGACCGCGCAACTGATGCAATTGCGAGAGGCCGAAGCGTTCGGCATGCTCGATCACCATCAGGCTGGCGTTCGGCACATCGACGCCGACTTCGATCACCGTCGTCGCCACCAGCACATCGATTTCGCCGGCCGCGAAAGCGGCCATCACCGCCTGCTTCTCGTCGGCCTTCAAGCGGCCATGGACGAGGCCGATGCGCAGCAGCGGCAGGTCGGTCGACAATTGCTCATAGGTATCCTGCGCCGTCTGCAATTGCAGCGCCTCGGACTCCTCGATCAGCGGACAGACCCAGTAGGCCTGCCGGCCTTCGCCGACCAGCTTGGTGACGAAGCCGACCACGTCTTCGCGCCGGTTGTCGGCGACCAGCCGCGTCTTGATCGGCGTCCGCCCCGGCGGCAGTTCGTCGAGCACCGTCACGTCGAGATCGGCGTAATAGCTCATGGCCAGCGTGCGCGGGATCGGCGTCGCCGACATCATCAACTGGTGCGGATTCGCCCCCTTCTTGCGCAGCGCCAGGCGCTGGGCGACCCCGAAACGGTGCTGCTCGTCGACAATAGCCAGACCGAGCCGGGCGAAATCGACGCCGTCCTGGATCAGCGCATGCGTCCCAACGACCAGTTGCGCCCCGGCCGCCAGCGCCGCCAGTTGCGCCCGTTTGGCGGCGCTCTTCAGGCTGCCGGACAGCCAGGCGACGCGGATGCCGAGCGGCTCCAGCCAGTCGCGCAGTTTCAGATAATGTTGCTCGGCGAGGATTTCGGTCGGTGCCATGAACGCCGCCTGCCAGCCGGCCGAGATCGCCTGACAGGCGGCCAGTGCGGCGACGATGGTCTTGCCGGCCCCGACATCGCCCTGCAACAGGCGCTGCATCGGGTAAGGCTGCGCGAGATCAGCGGCGATTTCGGCCATGGCGCGCAGTTGCGCCCCGGTCAAGCCGAACGGCAGCTGATCGACGAGGCGCGCCCCGAGATCGTCCTGCGCCACCAGCACCGGCGCCCCCTGCTGGCGCCGGGCCAGATAGGCGCGGCGCAGCGACAACTGCTGGGCCAGCACTTCATCGAACTTGACCCGCCGCCAGGCCGGGTGATTGCGGGCATGCAGCGTATCGACCGCAGTGCCGGACGGCGGCGCATGGAGAAAGCGCAGACTGCGGGCGAAGCCGGGCAGTTTCAGGCGCTGGCGCAAAGCTTCGTCGAGCGTCTCGGAAAGGTCGCCAGCGGCCAGGGCGCGCGTGATCAATTTCTGCAGCGCTGAATTGGCCAGCCCGGCCGTGGTCGGGTAGATCGGCGTCAGGCCCTCGGCCAGCGGAGCATCCTCGGCCACCTTGCGAAAGCGCGGGTGCACCATCTCGGCGCCGAAGAAGCCGCCGCGCACTTCGCCAAAGGCCCGGATCCGCGAACCCTCGCTCAGGACTGCCTGCTGGCTCGGGTAGAAGCTGAAGAAACGCAGCGTCAGTTCGCCGCTCTCGTCCTCGGCCCGGACGATCATCTGGCGGCGCGGCCGGAACTGGATTTCGCTCGACAGCACGACCACCTCGACCTGCACCGGCGCACCGTGACAAGCCTGCGCCACCGGCGTTATGGACGTTTCATCCTCGTAGCGCAGCGGCAGGTGCACCAGCAAATCGGCCTCGCTGTGGAGGCCGATTTTCGCCAGTTTCTTGCGCAACGCTTCCGTAGCGCGAATCGGGGCCGGCGCCCCGCTCTCCGGCATCAGCCGATGAACATCACCGCATCGGCCTCGACCAGCGCGCCCCGCGGCAGTTCCTTGACGCCGACGGCAGCCCGTGCCGGATACGGCGCGCTGAAGTAAAGCGCCATCGTTTCATTGACCCGGGCAAAGTGGGCCAGGTCGGTCAGGAAGACATTGAGCTTGACGACATCGGCCAACGAACCGCCGGCCGCTTCGGCGACCGCCTTGAGATTTTCAAAGACGCGAACGATTTGCCCGTCAATGCCGTCTACCATCTGCATGGATGCCGGATCGAGCCCGATCTGCCCGGATAGGTAAACGGTGTCGCCAACCCGGACGGCTTGCGAATAAGTGCCGATGGCTGCCGGGGCGTGCGGCGTGGCGATGATGGTCTTGGCCATGAGAGACTTCCTGTATCTGGATTGCAAAACCCTATTTTAGCCTTTGAAAGCCATGAACCCACGTATCGAATCCCTGGAAAAAATGCTCGACGGCCCGCGCGACGGCGCCCTGCTCCGCTTCTCGCTGGGCAACGAATACCTCAAGGCCGGCGATCCGGCGAAGGCCGGAAAATGCTTCCAGGAAGCGGTCGACCGCGACAGTCAGTACTCGGCTGCCTGGAAAGCACTCGGCAAAGCCCTCGCCGAAGCCGGTGAGCACGTCGCCGCGCTGGCCGCCTACGAACGCGGCATCAGCGTCGCTGAAAGCAAGGGGGACATTCAGGCCGCGAAGGAAATGAAGGTTTTTGCCAGACGGATCCGGCACGCGCTTGAGGTATGACTCATGCCGCGGGCAACAACTTGCCGCCATTGCCGGACTAGACCTCTAACGTCTTGTTACAAAGCAGCCCGGCCCTGCCGTCGGCCGGGCCGGGGGCGAGTGCGTTAAGCAGGTACACACTGAACGGAGTCGCCCCCAATGCCCTTGCTGCACAAACTCATTCGCTTCGCCCTCGCTGCCGCCCTGCTCGGCAGTCTGGGTGGCTGCATCGTGGCTCCGGCGCATCCGGTCGGCTATCGCGGACCGCCGGTCTATGTCGAGACCTACCCGACTTACCGCCACGCCTACCCGAATACCTATTACGACGGCTATGGCTACGGCGATCGCGGCGGCCGCTATTACCGGGAAGTACGTCGCTACGAAGAGCCGCGCCGGATGGAGGCGCCGATTCCCAGCCCGGCCCAGGTGCACCGCGACATTCGCCGCAGCCTCGGATTGCCGCGCCTGCCCGGGATGCCCTGAGTTAGGGGCGGCCGCCCTTGGGGGGAACCAGTATCGTCTCGACGCCCAGTTCCCTGAGCTTGGCTTGCGCCGCTTCGGCTTCCTTGCGGGTGCTGAAGGGGCCGACTTGGACCCGCGTCTCCAGCGTCGACGGTACACCGCTCAAGGTCAGTTTGGCGTGCAACTCCTCGGCCCGCTGCGCACTGGTAAACACCCCGGCCTGCAAAACGAAGCCGGCGAATAGCCGTGCCACGCCGGACGGCGGGGCGGGCGGCGCGCTGCGTGTCTCGACAACGCGGGCCGCCGGTTTGGCGGGCGCGGTAACCGGCGGCTCGGGCACAACGCTAGGGCCTGCGCTAGCCTCGGGAGCCGCACGCGGCGCCGGTGATGGCTGACGAACCGGGGCAGGCGCCAGCGGGCGCACCGGCGCCGGCGTCGCGGCTGGCGATGGGGCGCTTGGGGTCTTCGCAGTGGCGGCGGGAGATGGTGCTGCCGGACGGCTTTCCGAACTCGGCTCCGGCTTGCTCTCGGCCACGGCCGGTGCGGCGGCTTCAGCAACCGGTTCCGGCACGGCCGCGGCGGTGGGCGGTTCCGGCAAGTTCTCGGCCGGCGTCACCGGCTGCGACACTTCCTTTTTCGGGGCAACCGGCACCGGCTGGGTGAATATCTGGGCCTCCGGCTCTTCCGGCGGCGAAGCCAGGTAGTCGAAGAAAGCCAGCACGCCGAGCAGGACGGCAACCAGGACGCCGGCAACCGCCAGACGCTTGATCAGCGTACCGCGCAAATCGGCGGCGTTGTCCTCGTTTTCGGGTGTTGTCGATTTTTCCGTCATTCCGCCCCTCCCCGCTCCTGACTCTTGGCCAGCGCCACCACCAGTTCCGCCTCGGCGCGGGCAATGCCGCAACGTTCGGCAATCATCGCCGGCTCGTAACCGGCCAAAGCCATCTGCATCGCATCGCCGTAAATCGGGGAAACCGATTGCGATGCCTGGACATGCGCCAACTCCTGCAACATGTCTTCGCGCAAGGCGGCCAGTTCGCCGCGAATGGAATCGACTTCGTCGCGCAATTGGGCCATTTCCTGCTCAAGGCTCTGCCGCATCATTTCCTCGGCCATGCCGGCCGGCGCCCGCTCCCAAAGCTCCTCGGCCGCCCCGGCCGCTTCCGCAGCCGACCCGGCCAGGGGTTCGACCGATGGCTCTAGCGTCGGCGGCGTTTCCGGCAGGGTCGCCGACAGGCGCTTGTGACGGATGCGCCGCATGCGCCACAACTCGAACACCATATAGATGGCGACCAGCGAAATCAGGATGATTACGCCTTCACGCACCCCCAGCGAGATACCGCCCAGTTCAAGTGTCGGCAAATTCCCTCCGAGCACGAAGGCTTAGAACCCTACCGAATACTGCACGCCGACAACGTGGGCGCTGACGTCATAGCTGCCGCGCAGCGTCGTCGTTTGCTTGAGCTGGGCAACGCTCGGATCCTTGGCGTAAAGATAGGCGTAACCGAGATCGACCTTGCCGTAGCTGCCGGCATTCCATTGACCGCCGAGCGACAACCAGACGCGGTCGTTGTCCGGCACACGGGCCGAACGATCGTTGTCGGTGACCGGCGTACGGTCATAGGCGATGCCGAACTTGAGCTTCAGCGCATTGCTGGCCTGATATGCGGCGCCCCAGGCAAAGCGCCATGAATTCTTGTAGTTGAAGGCCTCCGAGGAAGCCAGCGCACCGGAGTTGCGACTAAAGACATCGAGCGACTTGATGGTATTCCAGCGCGTGTAGGACAAATCACCCATCGCTTCCCAGCGGTCCGAAACCTGCTGCCAGACGGAGAGAATGAACGTATCCGGTAATTTGACATCGGCTTTCACCGGCATCACGCCATTCGCCGTGCCTTCGAGCGTGTAGTCGATGGCCGAACGATAGGAAACCCCGACCCGCATGGCCGGCGACAACGTGAACAAGGCTCCGGCATTCCAGCCCCAGGCGGCATCGTCGCCTTTCAGGCGCGCCCCGGCGCTGGTCAGTTCCGCATCGATGGTCTGGTAATTGATCCCGAAGCCCAAGGAAACCTTGTCATTGAGCCGGTAAGCGATCGACGGGTTGTAATTTACCGTCTTGATTTCCGACTTCAGCGAATAGCTACGGCCAACCCAGTTGCTGTCGTCGTATTTTGTCTGGAGCCCGAACGGCGACGAGATACCGAGGCCGAGAAAGACTTGCGGCGCCACTTGCCAGGACAGGTAGGCATTCGGCACGGCCGCCCAGCCGCCGGCATTGCCACCGTTGCCGCCCGAACCAAGCAAGGGGCCGGTCGAACCCTCATTGCGGAACTCATAGCTTGGCCCAACGCCCGCGACGCCGGCCGACAGCTGAAAGCCGGTCAGCTGCGTCATGCCGGCCGGATTGAAAAAGACCGTACCGGCGTTGTCGGCGACCGCTGCCGAGCCGGCATATGCCGTAGCCAGGCCGCTGGCATTCTGCTCCCAGAGCTGGAAGGCAGCGGCCGATGCAGCGCCGGAAAAGGCAGCCAACAGCAGAGCAGGCAGGATACGCAGCGTCATTTTATTCATTGCTTGATTCTCTCGAAGGCGGGCGAATTGATTAACCGCGCGATTTTATTCCATTTCGGACGGTTTTTCGGGCGGAAGCGCGCGCTTGTTTCCGGCCATATCGATTGCCACGTAGGTCAGCTCCGCCTCGGTCACCTTGACGATGATCGGATCGCTGTAGTTGCGCTCGGCATAAACCTCGACCTTGACGGTAATCGAGGTTTTGCCGACCCGTACGATCTCGGCATAAAGGCTGACGATATCCCCGACCGAGACCGGCTGTTTGAACAGGAAGGAGTTGACCGACACCGTCGCGACCCGGCCGCGCGCCCGACGCATCGCCGGAATGGCGCCGGCCACGTCGACCTGGGCCATGACCCAGCCGCCGAAAACATCGCCGTTCTGGTTGAGATCGGCCGGCATCGGAACAACGCGCAGCGTTGAGTGCCGGGCAGGGAGGACGATGCGGTCGACGGTCATAATTTATCCAAAATTAAATCAATGCCTGATTTTCGCGGAAACCGGCCAGTTTTCATATACTGGCGCCCACCACCGAACAACATCCCAGAACAGGTTTCACGATGCGCCGCGCCACCGCCCTCCCCAAACCGCCAGCCGGCCAGCCGCTGGCCGAAACCCACCTGTGGCTGACCGTGCGGACGCTGTTCCCCTATCTCTGGCGCTACCGGTTGCGCGTCATCGCCGCACTGGGCTGCCTGGTTGCCGCCAAGGTCGCCAACGTCAGCGTCCCGATGGTCTTCAAGGAGATGATCGACGGCCTGTCGAACACCCAGCAGGTACTGGCGCTGCCGGCGCTGCTGCTCGGCCTGTACGGGATGCTGCGCTTTTCGACGGCATTGTTTACCGAATTGCGCGAAATCCTCTTCGCCCGCGTCACCCAGCGCGCCGTCCGCCAGGTCGCCCTGGAAGTGTTTGGTCACCTGCACGCGCTCAGCCTGCGCTTTCACCTCGAGCGCCAGACCGGCGGCGTGTCGCGCGACATCGAGCGGGGCAGCCGGTCGATTTCCAGCCTGATTTCCTACACGCTGTACTCGATCCTGCCGACCCTGGTCGAAATCGGGTTGGTACTCGCCATCCTGTTCGTCAAATACGACAGCGGCTATGTACTGATCACGCTGGTTTCGCTGGTCAGCTACATCGTGTTCACGGTCAAGGTCAGCAACTGGCGGATCGACATCCGCCGGGCGGTCAATGAAAACGACTCGGCGGCCAACACCCGGGCGGTGGACAGCCTGCTCAATTACGAGACCGTCAAATATTTCAACAACGAAGCCTGGGAAGCCCGTCGCTACGACGAGCAGATGCTCAAGTGGGAAGACGCCGCGACGCGCAGCCAGACCACCCTCGCCTTCCTCAATCTCGGCCAGCAGGCGATCATCGCCCTCGGCGTCACGGCGATGATGTGGCGGGCGGCCAACGGCGTGGTCAATGGCCACATGACGATCGGCGACCTGGTGCTGGTCAATGCTTTCCTGATCCAGCTTTACGCGCCGCTCAATTTCCTCGGCATCGTCTATCGCGAAATCCGCCAGGCGCTGGCCGACATCGAGCGGATGTTCAAGCTGCTCCAGGAGAACCGCGAGATTGCCGACGCCCCGGATGCCCGCGAACTGCCGAGCGGGCCGCTGCAGATCAACTTCGATGCGGTCAATTTCGGCTACGACCCGGACCGCCAGATTCTCAAGAATGTCAATTTCGCCATCGCGCCGGGCAAGACGGTAGCCGTGGTCGGCCATTCCGGTGCCGGCAAATCGACGCTGTCGCGCCTGCTCTACCGCTTCTACGACGTCACCAGCGGCGCCATCCGGATCAACGGCCACGACCTGCGCAGCCTGAAGCAAAACAGCCTGCGCGCCGCCATCGGCATCGTGCCGCAGGACACCGTGCTGTTCAACGACTCGATTTTCTACAACATCAACTACGGCCGACCGACGGCCAGCCGGGAGGAAGTCTATGGCGCGGCCCGCGCCGCCCAGTTGCACGAGTTCATCGAATCCTTGCCGCAAAAATACGAAACCCGGGTCGGCGAACGCGGCCTCAAGCTGTCCGGCGGCGAGAAGCAGCGGGTCGCCATTGCCCGGGCGCTGCTCAAGAATCCGCCCATCCTGATATTCGATGAAGCCACCTCGGCCCTCGACTCGGCGACCGAACGGGCCATCCAGAGCCAGCTTGAATTCGCCGCCATCGGCCGGACCACGCTGGTCATCGCCCACCGGCTGTCGACCGTGATGAATGCCGACGAAATCCTGGTCATGAGCGACGGCCACATCATCGAGCGCGGCAGTCATGGCGCGCTGCTCGCCGCCGACGGGCAATACGCCCGGATGTGGAACCTTCAGCAGCAGGAAGACAGGGAAAAGAGCCCGGCCGGCGCGTAGCTTAAGTTTTATACTGGCGGCCGCTACGCCCTCCATCGATGAACAATCCACCTCCTTATTCTGATGCCGCCGACCGTTCGTTGTCGAGCTGGCTGTTGCCGGTCGTCGTCTTTTTACTGCTGGCGGCGGCGACGCTGAGCGCCTGGTTCTGGCAATCCCGCGTGCAAACCGAAACCCGTGCGGCTTTCGCTATCCAGCAAAGTGCCGCCATCACCGGCGAAATTCGTGAACGGCTGCGCTTGCACGCCCAGTTCCTGCACTCGCTGCAGGCTTTTGCCGCAGCGCACCCGGACCTCGACTTGCCAGCCTGGCGGCGCTTCGCGCGCGAGACCGAGGTCGGCGGCCGGCTTTCCGGGCTATTCGCCTTTGGCTATGCATCAGCCGTCCGGTCCGGCGAAGAAAAGGCATTTGTCCGGTCGATGCGCCGACAGATCGACCGCAGCAATTTCCGGATATTTCCGCAATCGGCCGGCGATATCGCCGCACCGCTCACTTTTGCCGCCCCGGAAGGACCAGAACTCCAGTCCTTCATCGGCTTCGATCTATTGAGCGAGTCGACCAGGCGCCAGGCCGTCGAAGCCGCCATCGCCCGGCGGGAAATCGCCATGACCGGGCCCATCGCCCTGCTCGCCGACCAGGAAAAACCGCGCCCGGGCTTCCTGCTCGTGCACGCCCTCTATCGTCCGGACATGCCACTGAAGAATACCGAGCAGCGCCGCCAGGCGTTCGCCGGGATTGTTCTGACCAGCTACCGTACCGACGAATTTCTGTCCGCTCTGAAACAGACCACGCAGGGCAATTTCGCGCTGAAAATTTTCGACGAACCCCTCTCCGGCAACTCATCAGGCGCCACTTCGCCAACCCTGATCTACGACTCCGACCCAAGCCTGGCGACGAACACCGCCCTGCCGTTTTTCCATCACGAGATCGATTTTGGCGGCCGCAACTGGATCCTGCATTTTTACCCGCGCCTCAACCACGCCGATGACGGAGTACTCGATCCGGCCTTGCTGATCCTCTATGGCGGCCTGACCGGGAGCCTGTTGCTGGCCCTGCTGATCTTTCACCTGAGCACGCACCGGGCGCGTGCCGAGCGTTACGCCCGCCGGGTAACGCATGAACTTCGCCTGCATCGCGACCATCTGCATGAACTGGTCGAAGAGCGGACGGTCCGGCTCAACGAGGCGCTGCATCAGGCGCGCGCCGCCAGTCAGGCGAAGTCGGAATTTCTCGCCAACATGTCGCACGAACTGCGAACGCCGATGCACGCTATCCTGAGCTTTGCCCAGCTCGGCATCAAGCGCGCCGAGGGTGGCAATCAGCCAAAATTAAGCCAATATTTCCAGCGCATCGAACTGAGCGCCAAGCGCCTGCTGGGCCTGATCAACGAGCTGCTTGACCTCTCGAAACTGGAAGCCGGGAAGATGAATCTGACGTTAAGCCAAGTCGATGTCCTCGACTTGCTGGCTCACGCCAGAACACAGCTCGAATCGCTGCTGCTCGCTCGCCAACTCAGCATCGAAACCGTGGTCATGACGTCCGATACCGAGATTCGCGCCGATCCGATGCGGCTCAGCCAGATTATCTACAACCTGCTGGCCAACGCGATCAAATTCTCCCCGCCGCAGGGCAAAATCCGCCTCGAACTCTGCGCCGCCGAACTGCCAGGCGGACGCCGCCTCGACGATACCGGCAGCCAGCCGGCGCTGGCCATTCGCTTCATCGATCACGGGATCGGCATCCCGGAGGCGGAACTGGAAAGCATTTTCGACAAGTTCGTGCAAAGCTCCGCCACCCGCACCGGAGCGGGCGGCACCGGGCTTGGTCTGGCGATCAGCCGGGCAATCGCCATGCAACACCGTGGTACGATTGTTGCGAACAACAATGCTGAGGGCGGCGCCTGTTTTACGGTAACCCTGCCGACCAATAGCCGGACTGGAGAGGTTTCGGAGCTACATGACTAAAGCACGCGTTCTGGTCGTCGATGACGAAGCGCTCAATCTGGAGATATTGCTCGAATATTTCGAGGATGAGGCATCGCTGGCCTTGCAGACAGCCGATAACGGGGAGGCTGCCTGGCGCATGCTGCAGGACCCGGAGGCAGACTTCAAGGTCATCCTGCTCGACCGCATGATGCCCGAACTCGATGGCATCGGCCTGCTCAAGCGGATCAAGGGAGATCCCCGTCTGGCCGGCATCCCGGTCATCATGCAGACGGCGGCCGACTCACCCGCCGAGATCCGCGAGGGTCTCGAAGCCGGCGCCTACTATTACCTGACCAAGCCCTATGATCGCGACGAGTTGCTGGCCATTGTCCATGCCGCCCTGACCGATGCCGAAACGCGGGACGAGTTGCGGCGACAGTTGCACAACCACATCGGCTCCCTGAGCTTTCTCACCCGGGCAGAATTTTCGATTCGCACCGTCGATGAGGCCGGGCAACTCGCCTCCTTCATCGCCCAGGCGTGCCCCGATCCGGGCAATGTGGTGGTCGGCATTTCCGAACTGCTGATCAACGGCATCGAGCACGGCAACCTTGGCCTGAGCTACGCAGAAAAATCCCGACTCAAGCGGGAAGACAACTGGCGCGCTGAAATCGACCGTCGGAGCAGCCTGCCGGAGAATGCCAACAAGCACGTCCGGCTTGCCTTTCAACGTCAAGACGACGGCATTTCGCTACGCATCGTCGATGAGGGCAAAGGTTTCAACTGGCAGCAGTATCTCGAATTCGATCCGGAACGGGCCTTCGATCCTAACGGCCGGGGTATTGCACTGGCCCGGATGCTGAGTTTCACGAATATCTGCTATGAGGGCTGCGGCAACATCGCCGTGGCCACGATCACCCGCAATGCAACGACCACCTAGCGCTTGCCGACCATGACTCCGCAACTCAACAAAATGAAGGTACTGGCGGTCGACGACAACCGTACCAACCTGCACATCCTGCAGGTTTTTCTGAAGAAGCTCGGCCACGAGGTCATCCTCGCCGAGAACGGCGAAGAGGCGGTACGGCGCTTCGAGGCGGAGGCGCCCGACCTGATCCTGCTCGACATCATGATGCCGGTGATGGACGGCTTCGAGGCGGCACGCCGGATCAAAAGCCTGACGAACGAGCGGTGGACCCCGATCATTTTTCTCTCGGCGCTCAATCGCGATGAAAACCTGGTCGAAGGCCTCGATGCCGGGGCCGACGACTACCTGACCAAACCAATCAATTTCGTCGTCCTTGAAGCCAAGTTGCGCTCGATGCAGCGTTCGCTCTCATTGCAGCAGGCATCGATCGACTCATTGCGCCGGGTCCAGGCTATTTCCGACAATGTTCTCGATGCCATCGTCACAATCACCGAACGGGGCTTGATTGCTTCGGTCAACCGCTCGACTGAACGTATTTTCGGCTGGACGAGCGCCGAGATGCTCGGGCAGGAGATCAGCCTGCTGATCCCCGAACCGCCGCTCATTGCCGACAAGTTTGGCCAGGAAGCACCAGGCAGCAAGCCGCTCAGGAGATCCGGCAAGGAACGTGAAGTGGAGGCCCGGCGCAAGGATGGCCAATCCTTTCCGGCAACGATCGCGCTGAGCGAGATCGAACTCGATAGCAAGCCGATGTCGATCGGCGTCATCCGTGATATTTCCGAGCGCAAGCAGGCCGAGCAAAAGCAGCGCGAAAGTGCCCGCCTGCTTCAGGCCTATTACGACCAGACGCAAAACGAGCAACAGCTCGCCATGCGGCTGATGGAAAAGCAGTTGCACCGGCGCGGCCTGACCGATGAGCGACTGCATTACAAGGTGATCCCGGCTGAAAATTTCAGCGGCGACATTGTCGCTGCCGCGCGCTCCCCCGAGGGTCGCTTCTACGCCCTGCTCGCCGATGCGACCGGGCATGGCCTGACCGCTGCGATCAGCGTGCTGCCGGTGCTCGCCCTGTTCTACCGGATGACAAAGCTGAATCGCTCGGTCAAGGAAATCATCCAGGAACTGAATCAACAGTTGAAGGAATCGATGCCGGTCGGTCGTTTTGTCGCGGCGACGCTGCTTTGCCTTGACGAAGTTGCCCAGAATGGCGAAATATGGGTGGGCGGCACGCCCGAAGCCTTTCTGTTCGACCGCTGGGGTCGGGTCAGCCGTGTTTTTGCTTCGGAACACCTGGCCCTTGGCATTGTTGACAACAGCCAGATGGAGTGTGAGCCGACCATTTTCAACTGGGAAAAGGAAAGTCAGCTGGTGCTGTGCTCCGATGGACTACTGGAAGCCACGGACAAGGAAGGTGCACAATTCGGTGCCGAAGGTCTGGCCGCTGCCGCAGCGAATACCTCGCCGGCCACCCGTTTCGGGCAAATCGAAGCAGCACTCGACCGTCATCTCGACAACGGCGTTGCCGCCGATGATGTTTCGCTGATGATCATTGACTGCCCCTGAATTACAACAAAGGAGAAAGACCATGAACTTCATCAAGATCGCTTCTGCCGTCATTATCGCTTCCGCCTTCAGCACCGCCCCTGCCTTCGCGCAAGAGTCGGCGACCCTGAAGAAGATCAAGGAGACCGGGACGATCACCCTCGGCCACCGCGAATCGTCGATTCCGTTCTCCTACTACGACGACAAGCAGCAGGTCATCGGCTACTCGCACGAACTGATGCTGAAAGCCGTCGATGGCATCAAGGACAACCTCAAGCTGGCCAAGATCGACACCAAGCTGATGCCGGTCACCTCGGCCAACCGCATCACGCTGATCCAGAACGGCACGGTCGATATCGAATGCGGCTCGACGACCAACAATCTCGACCGCCAGAAACAGGTCGCCTTCTCGACCACCATCTTCGTCATCGGCACCAAGCTGATGGTCAAGAAGACCGCCGGCATCACCGATTTCGCCGACCTCGCCGGCAAGAACGTCGTGACCACCGCCGGCACCACATCCGAGCGCCTGCTCCGCAAGATGAACGAAGAGAAGAAGATGGGCATGAACGTCATCTCCGCCAAGGACCACGGCGAAGCCTTCCTGACCCTGGAAACCGGCCGTGCCGTCGCCTTCATGATGGACGACGCGCTGCTCTTCGGCGAAATGGCCAAGGCCAAGAAACCGGGTGACTGGACGGTGGTCGGTACGGCCCAGTCCAAGGAAGCCTACGGCTGTATGCTGCGCAAGGACGACCCGGGCTTCAAGAAGGTGGTCGATGCGGCGCTGACCAAGGTGATGACCTCGGGCGAAGCCGAGAAGATCTACGCCAAGTGGTTCATGAACCCGATTCCGCCGAAGGGCCTGAATCTGAGCATGCCCTTGTCGGACGAAATGAAGGCGCTGTACAAGGCCCCGAACGACAAGGCTTTCGAGTAATACTGTTTAGAGCCTGTGGAGGCAAAAATGCCCCACAGGCCATTGGGGGATGGTTAGGCAATGGCGTACAGCTGGAATTGGCAGGTCTTCCTGCAACCGAGCGCGACCGGGGAAGGAACCTATCTGGCGTGGCTGTTTGAGGGATTCAAATGGACCATCGCCCTCTCCCTCGGCGCCTGGCTCATTGCCTTGCTGATCGGCTCCATCGTCGGCGTCCTGCGCACCGTCCCCAACCGCTGGCTAAACAAGCTGGCGACCGGCTACGTCGAAGTCTTTCGCAACATCCCGCTGCTCGTTCAGCTCTTCATCTGGTATTTCGTGCTTCCGGAACTCCTGCCGGTCGACTGGGGAAATGCCTTCAAACAGACCGATCCCCTACTCCAGCAATTTCTCTCGGCAATGCTCTGTCTGGGCCTGTTCACCTCGGCCCGGGTGGCCGAGCAAGTGCGTGCCGGAATCAATTCCTTGCCGCCGGGGCAAAGAGCGGCCGGCCTGGCAATGGGTTTCACCTTGCCGCAGCTGTACCGCTATGTACTGCTCCCCATGGCCTATCGCATCATCGTGCCGCCACTGACTTCCGAATTTCTCAATATTTTCAAGAACTCCGCCGTCGCCACCACGATCGGCCTGGTCGAACTCTCCCGTCAGGCCCAGCAACTGGTCGATTTCACCGCCCAGCCATATGAAGCGTTCATCGCGGTCACCCTGCTTTACGTCATCATCAATGTGACGGTGATGTCGCTAATGCGCCGCCTTGAACAGCGCGTTCGCATACCCGGGTATATCGGGAGCAAATGAACATGTATGAATTTGACTGGTCGTCGATTCCCGGAGCGATTCCGCTCCTCGCCAAAGGCATGCTGACGACGCTCGAGATCACGGGTACCGCAATCGTCGTCGGTGTTGTCTGGGGCACCGTGCTAGCCATCCTGCGCCTCGGCAACAGCCGGCTGCTCGCCACGCTGGCGGCCGGTTACGTCAATCTGTTCCGCTCGGTACCGCTGGTGATGGTTATCTTGTGGTTCTACCTGATCATCCCGCAGGCGATCAAATCGGTATTTGGCGAAGGTCTCGGCGACATCCGCCTGACTTCGGCACTGACTGCCTTTGCGTTGTTCGAAGCAGCCTATTACTCCGAAATCATTCGCGCCGGTATCCAAAGCGTTCCAAAAGGCCAGGTCGCGGCCGGCCAAGCACTCGGATTCACCAATGCCCAAACGATGCGGCTCATCGTTCTGCCCCAGGCTTTCCGCAACATGATGCCGCTCCTGCTGACCCAGGCGATCATCCTGTTCCAGGACACCTCCCTGGTATACGTCATCGGCCTCTCCGACTTTTTCGGCACCGCCTCCCGGGTCGGCGATCGCGACGGCCGACTGGTCGAACTGCTGCTTTTCGCCGGCGCCGTGTATTTTGTCATTTGCTTCTCCGTCTCCCGGCTAGTGAAGCGCCTCCAAGCGAGATTCTCCCAATGATTGAAATTCGCAATATTTCCAAATGGTATGGCGACTTTCGGGTGCTGACCGATTGCACGACGACGGTCCAGAAAGGCGAGGTTGTCGTCGTTTGTGGGCCATCGGGCTCCGGCAAATCGACGCTGATCAAATGCGTCAATGGACTCGAGCCGTTTCAGTCCGGAGAAGTCATCGTCAAGGGCACCTCGGTCGGCGACCCGAAAACCAATCTGCCCAAGCTGCGATCCCGCGTTGGCATGGTCTTCCAGCATTTCGAGCTATTCCCGCATATGAACATTACCGAAAACATGACCATTGCCCAGATCAAAGTCCTCGGCCGCAGCAAGGACGAAGCACTCGAGCGCGGAATGAAAATGCTCAATCGCGTCGGATTGAACGCCCAAGCCAAAAAATATCCCGGCCAACTCTCCGGCGGCCAACAGCAACGTGTCGCCATTGCCCGGGCACTGGCCATGGACCCGATCTGCATGCTGCTCGATGAACCGACCTCGGCCCTCGACCCGGAAATGATCAACGAGGTACTCGATGTCATGGTCGAACTCGCCCAGGAGGGCATGACCATGATGTGCGTCACCCATGAAATGGAATTTGCCCGCAAGGTGGCTGACCGGGTCATTTTCATGGACGAGGGCAAAATCATCGAGGACGCGACGAAGGACGACTTCTTCGGTACGCAGCGTTCGGAGCGAGCGACCCAGTTTCTCTCGAAAATTTTGCAGCACTAAAAAAAAGGCCGGGAAACCCCGGCCTTTTAACTTTTGATGCAGACGCTACTTAGGCAGCAGCGCTTTCGTCGATTTCCACAGCCTCGGTAGGCTCCGGACGATCAAGCAGTTCGACGAAGGCCATCGGTGCATTATCACCAACGCGGAAGCCACACTTCAGGATGCGAAGGTAGCCACCCGGACGCTTGGCGTAACGCGGGCCGATTTCGGCGAAGAGCTTGACGACGATGTCGCGATCGCGCAAACGGTCGAAGGCCAGACGCTTGTTAGCGAGCGTCGGGTTCTTGCCGAGCGTGATCATCGGTTCAACAACACGGCGCAGTTCCTTGGCCTTCGGCACGGTGGTCTTGATGGCCTCGTGCTTGAGCAGGGAAACAGTCATGTTGCGCAGCATCGCCAGGCGATGGCTGCTGGTACGGTTGAGTTTGCGAAGTCCCAAACGGTGACGCATGGTTAATCCTTTCTATGTTCTACAGGCGTCCCTTGACTGCCCGGGTCGAAAAAAGTCCTTAGACTTTTTCCAGACCGGCCGGCGGCCAATTTTCCAATTTCATGCCCAGAGTCAAGCCGCGCGCGGCCAACACTTCCTTGATCTCGTTCAACGACTTGCGACCCAGATTCGGGGTCTTGAGAAGTTCATTCTCGGTACGTTGAATCAGATCGCCGATGTAGTAAATGTTCTCAGCCTTGAGACAGTTCGCAGAACGAACGGTCAATTCGAGATCATCAACCGGGCGGAGCAGAACCGGATCAACCTGGGCCGGCTTGGAGGCCTCGGTAACCGGTGCAGTACCTTCCAGGTCGGCAAAGACGGAGAGTTGTTCCATCAGCACGCGTGCCGCGTAGCGAATGGCCTCTTCCGGCTCGACGACGCCGTTGGTTTCAATATCGACGATCAGCTTGTCGAGGTCGGTCCGCTGCTCGACGCGAGCGCTTTCCACAGCGTAGGCGACGCGGCGAATCGGGCTGAACGAAGCATCCAGAACCAATTTACCGATCGTCTTGGCATCGCCCAGATTACGGACGTTGCCCGGCACATAGCCGCGACCTTTTTCGACCTTGATCTCCATGGACAGCTTGCCGCCGGGAGACAGATGAGCGATCACATGTTCGGGGTTGATGATTTCCGCATCGTGCGGCAATTCGATATCACCAGCACGAACCGGACCTTCACCTTCCTTGACCAGATTGAGATTCACGACATCGCGGCCGTGCAGCTTGAATACGACACCCTTCAGGTTGAGAAGGATATCGACGACATCCTCCTGAACACCATCAACGGTGGAGTACTCATGGAGCACGCCTTCGATTCCGACTTCGGTCGGCGCATAACCCGGCATCGACGACAGCAGAATGCGACGCAGGGCGTTTCCAAGGGTGTGACCGTAACCGCGTTCAAACGGCTCCATCACAACCTTGGCTTGCACGGGCGAAACGCTCTGCACATCAATGATGCGGGGTTTCAGAAGTCCACTGCTTTGCATGGGCTAAATTCCTCTGCTCAGTGCTTACTTCGAGTAAAGTTCGATGACGAGACCTTCGTTCAGGGTCGACGGCAGCTCTGAGCGCTGCGGCATGGCCTTGAACGTTCCCTTGCCTTCTTTGACGTCAACTGCAATCCATTCCGGGAAACCACGGGATTCTGCGGCTTCGAGGGCGGCCTTGCAACGCAGGGAGGCACGGGACCGATCGGTCAACTGCACCACGTCGCCCGGCTTGACCAGATACGACGGGATGTTGACGCGCTTACCATTGACCAGCACGCCGTTGTGACGGACGACCTGGCGGGATTCGCTGCGCGAAGCGGCAAAACCCATACGGTAGGCAACGGAGTCGAGACGGGCTTCCAGCAATTGCAGCAGATTCTCACCGGTCTGGCCCTTGCGGCGCTCAGCTTCGGCGAAAGTCTTGCGGAACTGGCCTTCGAGCACGCCGTAGACGCGACGAATTTTCTGCTTGGCGCGCAGGTGCACGCCGTAGTCGGACAGGCGGGCGCCTGATTTTTGACCATGTTGGCCAGGAGCGTACGAACGACGTTCAATGGCACACTTGTCGGTAAAACACTTTTCGCCCTTCAGGAATAGCTTTTCGCCTTCGCGGCGGCACTGACGGCATTTCGGATCGAGATTACGAGCCACTTGTCTTTCTCCTTAGATGCGGCGCTTTTTAGGCGGACGGCAGCCGTTATGCGGCACCGGCGTCACGTCGGAAATTGAAGTGATCTTCATGCCCAGTGCGTTGAGCGCGCGGACGGAAGATTCACGACCCGGACCGGGGCCCTTGATACGGACTTCAATATTCTTGACGCCACATTCCTGAGCAGCCTTACCGGCAGCTTCGGCTGCGACCTGAGCAGCAAACGGGGTGGACTTACGCGAACCGCGGAAGCCGGCACCACCGGAAGTTGCCCAGGACAGCGCGTTGCCTTGACGGTCGGTAATGGTGATGATGGTGTTATTGAACGAGGCGTGAATGTGGGCGATGCCCTCAGCGACGTTCTTTTTAACCTTTTTGCGAACTTTGGTAGCAGTCTTTGCCATGTTCTGTCCCTATTACTTCTTGCCAGCGATGGCCTTGCGCGGACCTTTGCGGGTACGTGCATTGGTACGGGTGCGCTGACCACGGCAAGGCAAACCCTTGCGATGGCGCAGGCCACGGTAGCAACCTAGATCCATCAGACGCTTGATGTTCATCGTAACTTCGCGGCGCAAGTCACCTTCAACGGTGAATTTCCCCACTTCGTCACGCAGACGATCCATGTCCGTGTCGGACAAGTCTTTCATTTTGATGGTACGACCAACGCCGGCCGCATCACAGATCTTCTGTGCGCGGGTACGACCGATGCCGTAAATCGCCGTCAAGGCAATTTCAGCATGCTGATGGTTCGGAATGTTTACCCCTGCAATACGGGCCATCGAATCACTCCAATATTTCGAAAATTAACAAATGCCGGACACGACAGAGCATTAGCCCTGGCGCTGCTTATGACGCGGGTCCTTGCAAATGACGCGCACCACACCCTTGCGACGGATGACTTTGCAATTGCGGCAAACGCGCTTCACTGAAGGTTGAACTTTCATGTTTTACTCCTCGTCTGCGAGAGCTTGGAAGCAGCCGTGATTCCTTGCCCTGCGGTTTATTGCGTAGAGAACTTTTTACTTAACGCGGAAAACGATCCGCGCCTTGGTTAAATCGTAGGGCGTCAACTGCACGGTCACCTTATCGCCAGGAAGGATGCGTATATAGTGCATACGCATTTTTCCAGAGATGAATCCATGCACTATGTGCCCATTTTCCAGCTTGACCTTGAAGGTCGCATTCGGGAGGTTCTCAACCACCTCCCCTTGCATTTCAATGTAATCTTCCCTGGCCATAACTGATTACTTGTTCATAGGTGCTCCCTTGAAGTTTGCTTTCTTCAAGAGACTTTCGTATTGATGCGACATGACATAAGCCTGAACCTGAGACATAAAGTCCATGGTCACGACTACGATAATCAACAACGAGGTGCCACCGAAATAGAACGGAACATTCCATTTCAAAATCAGGAATTCGGGGAGCAAACAGACGATAGTGATGTAACCGGCGCCAATCAGCGTCAAGCGCATCAGGATTTTATCGATGTAGCGCGCCGTTTGCTCGCCAGGACGAATACCTGGAACGAACGCACCGCTCTTCTTCAGGTTATCGGCAGTCTCTTTTGAATTGAAGACCAGCGCGGTGTAGAAGAAACAAAAGAAGATGATCGCGGCAGCATAAAGCATCACGTAAATCGGCTGCCCCGGAGAAAGCGTACCCGCCACGTCTTTCAGCCAGCTCATCGACTCTCCGGAGCCGAACCAACCTGCAATGGTGGCCGGGAACAGGATGATGGACGATGCAAAGATCGGCGGGATAACGCCGGACATATTCAGCTTGAGGGGCAGATGCGAACTCTGCCCGCCGTAAATTTTGTTACCAACCTGGCGTTTGGCGTAATTGACGAGAATTTTCCGCTGACCACGCTCGACAAAAACCACAAATCCGGTAACCGCTACCACGAGGATACAGATGATCAGGGCGGTCAGCGGATGCATTGCTCCGGTGCGCACCAACTCGAGCAAGCCGCCAATGGCAGTCGGCAATCCGGCGGCGATACCGGCGAAAATAATGATCGAAATACCATTACCAAGCCCGCGCTCAGTGATCTGCTCACCCAGCCACATAAGGAACATCGTGCCGGTCAGCAGGGTCGACACAGTCGTCAAACGGAACATGAACCCAGGGTCGTTGACCAATCCGGCCTGCGACTCGAGAGCGACGGCAATACCGATGCCTTGAAACAGCGCAAGCAACACGGTGCCGTAACGGGTGTATTGGGTAATCTTGCGACGCCCCGCCTCGCCTTCCTTCTTGAGGGCCTCAAGTTGGGGACTGGCTACACTCATCAATTGCATGATAATCGACGCCGAAATATACGGCATGATCCCCAATGCAAAAATCGTAAACCGCGACAAGGCGCCCCCGGAGAACATGTTGAACATGCCCAGGATGCCACCTTGCTGCGAATTGAACAGATCGGAAAGAACGTTGGGATCAATCCCGGGCACCGGGATGTGGGCGCCCAAGCGGTAAACCACGAGCGCACCGAGCAGGAACCAAAGACGGCGTTTCAGATCGCCAAATTTGCCACCTTTACCAACGGTATTGGGATTTGCAGCCAACGTTCTAACCTTTCCCTAACTTACTCGGCGACCGAACCACCGACTGCTTCGATAGCAGCCTTGGCACCTTTGGTCGCACCGACGCCCTTGAGCGTAACTTTGCGGGTAATTGCACCAGCGAGGATGACCTTGGCGGCCAGCGCATCACCAGGAACAATACCTGCGGCTTGCAACGCCAACAGATCGATCTCATCGATCGGCAGGCGATCGAGATCGGTCAGGCGGACTTCGTAGTTACGAGCGCGCGTCAGCGAGTTGAAACCACGCTTGGGCAAGCGACGTTGCAACGGCATTTGACCGCCCTCGAAGCCGACCTTGTGAAAACCGCCGGAACGGGACTTTTGACCCTTGTGACCGCGACCACAGGTCTTGCCGAGGCCGGAACCGATGCCACGGCCAACACGCTTGGCGGCTTTCTTGGCACCTTCGGCCGGTTTGATGGTATTCAGACGCATGGCTTAACCCTCAACCTTAACGAGATACTGAACCTTCTGGATCATGCCGCGAACAGCCGGCGTATCTTCCAGTTCGGCCGAACTGTTCAGCTTGCGCAGACCCAGACCGCGCACGGTGGCGCGATGGTCCTGCTTGGTGCCGATGATGCTCTTGACGAGCGTCACTTTGATTTTCTTGTCAGCCATGCCTTACCCCAGGATCTGATCAACCGACAAGCCACGCTTGGCGGCAATCTCGGCCGGCGTATTCACTTTCGACAAACCGTCGATAGTGGCACGCACGATGTTGTAGGGATTGGTCGAGCCATGAGCCTTGGCCACCACGTTGGTGACACCGACAACCTCGAAGACGGCGCGCATAGCGCCGCCGGCGATGATGCCCGTACCTTCCGGAGCCGGCTGGATCATCACGGTAGTAGCGCCGTGGCGACCAAAAACGGTGTGATGAACGGTACCGTTCTTCAGGCTGACCTTGGCCATCTTGCGACGGGCCTCTTCCATAGCCTTCTGAGCGGCAACCGGCACTTCGCGGGACTTACCCTTGCCCATGCCGATGCTGCCATCACCGTCGCCAACCACGGTCAGTGCTGCGAAACCGAGAATACGGCCGCCCTTCACTACCTTGGTGACGCGGTTGACCGCAACCATCTTCTCGCGCATACCGTCATCACGCTCTTCAGCGTGTTGCGGCTTCTTGTTTCTTTCAGGTTTAGCCATTTTCTAACCTTATCCTTATGCGGCGATCAGAACTTCAGACCGGCTTCACGCGCAGCTTCAGCCAGCGCCTGAATACGACCATGGTACTGAAGGCCGGAACGATCGAAAGCAACCTGCTCGATGCCGGCAGCTTTGGCGCGCTCGGCGATCAGCTTGCCAACCGTAGTTGCCGCAGCCTTGTTGCCGCCGTTCGGCAGATCCGTACGGACCACCGTTTCGAGCGTGGAAGCCGAAGCCAAGACCTTGCCGCCGCAGGGTGAAATGATCTGGGCGTAAATGTGGCAGTTCGTGCGATTAACGCACAAGCGCACAGCCTTGAGCTCGGCGATTTTGGCCCGGGTTTGGCGGGAACGGCGCAGACGCGCTTGTTTCTTGTTAAACATATGCCACCCTTACTTCTTCTTGGTTTCCTTGATAACCACCACTTCATCCGAGTAACGGACACCCTTGCCCTTGTAGGGCTCGGGTTTGCGATACGCACGGACTTCGGCAGCAACCTGGCCGACCTGTTGCTTGTCAGACCCCTTGATCAGGATTTCGGTCTGGGTCGGACATTCGACTTTCACACCAGCAGGCATCTTGTGCGCCACCGGGTGAGAAAACCCCAGCGACAGATTCAGAATATCGCCTTGAGCCTGAGCGCGGTAACCCACACCAACCAGCTGCAGCTTCTTCTCAAACCCCTTGGAGACACCGACCACCATGTTGTTGAGGTTGGCACGCATGGTGCCCCACATGGCGCTGGAGTTAACCGCACCTTCAACCCTGGAGACCTGGACGTTCTGACCTTCAACAGACACCTGCACGGACGGGTGAGCAGCGGCCAACAAGGTACCCAACGGGCCCTTGACGGAAATGCACTCACCAATCGTGACTTCGACGCCAGCAGGCAGAACAATAGGATTCTTACCAATACGAGACATGAATTCCCTCCTTACGCCACGATGCAAAGGACTTCGCCGCCAACCTTGCTGGCACGAGCCTTGCGGTCAGTCATGACGCCCTTGGGGGTCGACACAATGGCGACACCCAGACCGTTCATGACGCGGGGGATATCTTCACAGCCCTTGTAGATCCGCAGACCAGGCTTGGAGACACGCTCGATGCGCTCAATAACCGGACGACCGGCATAGTACTTGAGTGCGATATCGAGGGTCGGCTTGCCATCAGCCTGACGAACTGCGAAATCATCAACGTAACCTTCATCCTTCAGCACAGCGGCAATAGCCACTTTCACCTTGGACGACGGCATGGAGACAGACGCCTTTTCGGCGAGCTGGGCGTTGCGGATGCGTGTCAGCATGTCCGCGATCGGATCGCTCATAGCCATTTCTGAATCTCCTCTTACCAGCTGGCCTTAACAACACCCGGGATCTCGCCATTGAAGGCCAGCTCACGGATCTTGTTACGGCACAGACCGAATTTACGGAAAACACCACGCGGACGACCGGTCAGCGCGCAACGATTGCGCAGACGGGACGGGCTGGAGTTACGCGGAAGTGCCTGCATCTTCAGACGAGCGTCGTAGCGCTCCTGGTCAGAGAGGCTTACGTCATTGAAGATCGCCTCCAGGGCCGCACGCTTTTTGGCGTATTGCGCGACCATTTTACGGCGCTTTTCATCACGGTTGATCAGAGCAAGTTTTGCCATGATTGCCTCAATTCTTGAACGGGAACTTGAACGCTACGAGCAGGGCTTTCGCTTCTGCATCGGTCTTCGCGGTCGTGGTGATGCTGATATTCATACCCCGGAGAGCATCGATCTTGTCGTACTCGATTTCCGGGAAAATGATCTGCTCTTTGACACCCATGTTGTAGTTGCCTTGGCCATCGAAACCCTTGCCAGAGATACCACGGAAGTCACGAACACGCGGCAGGGCCACGGTCACCAGACGATCCAGGAACTCGAACATACGGGGACCGCGCAGGGTAACCATACAACCGATCGGGTAGCCATCACGAATCTTGAAACCAGCGATGGACTTGCGAGCCTTGGTCGTCACCGGCTTTTGACCTGCAATCTTCTGCATGTCGCCAACGGCATTCTCAAGAACCTTCTTGTCAGCCACAGCTTCACCGACACCCATATTCAGGGTGATCTTGGTGATCCGCGGCACTTCCATCACCGATTTGTAACCAAATTGCTTGGCCAAATCACCGACGACGGTTTCTTTATAAAACTGCTGCAAACGCGCCATGACTGTCCCTTATGCGTTCACCAGTTCGCCGTTCGACTTGAACACGCGAACCTTGCGGCCATCATCCAACTGCTTAAAGCCAACACGATCGGCTTTCTTGGTAGCAGGATTGAACAGCGCAACATTGGAGAGATGAATCGGCATGTCTTTATCAACAATGCCGCCAGCTACGCCCTTGATCGGGTTCGGCTTCACGTGCTTTTTCGCACGATTGACACCCTCAACAAGCACATGCTCTTCACCGACGCGAGACAGCACGGAACCGCGCTTACCCTTGTCTTTACCGGTAATAACTACGACTTCGTCGCCTTTACGAATCTTTTCCATCTCGCGTTCCTTACAGCACTTCAGGAGCAAGGGACACGATCTTCATAAAGCGCTCGGTACGCAGTTCGCGGGTCACCGGGCCAAAGATGCGCGTGCCAAGAGGCTCGAGCTTGTTGTTGAGAAGAACTGCGGCATTGCCATCAAAGCGAACCAGCGAACCATCCGGACGACGAACACCCTTGGCGGTACGAACCACCACAGCATTGTAAACATCGCCTTTTTTGACACGGCCACGCGGCGCAGCATCCTTGATGCTGACCTTGATGATGTCACCAATACCCGCATAGCGGCGCTTGGATCCACCCAGCACTTTGATACACATTACTGAACGGGCACCGGTGTTATCGGCGACGTCCAGAGTCGTCTGCATCTGAATCATTAATTTATACTCCAACTTAATCCGCTTGCGCGGTCAGTCTTGGAACCCGTACGGGTCGAACAACTTTGCGAACCAGCGAATATGGCGGCTCGCAAAAAAGAAGCCGGATTATACCGGCTTCTTAGTTGGCTAGGC
This sequence comes from Azonexus sp. IMCC34842, assembly GCF_050368855.1. Lineage (GTDB taxonomy): Bacteria > Pseudomonadota > Gammaproteobacteria > Burkholderiales > Rhodocyclaceae > Azonexus > Azonexus denitrificans_A. The sequence continues at coordinate 3,556,045 of NZ_CP178449.1, forward strand.
AAGCGTTTTCAAAATAAATCGTTATACAACGATCGCTTTTTGGAGAACGCTTGTTACTGCCCAGGACTTGGTACGGGAAACCGGACGCGTTTCGACGATCTCTACCAGATCACCGGCTTTGGCCGTATTGCCGTCATTGTGAGCGTGATACTTCTTGGAACGAACCATCACCTTGCCATACATCGGGTGCTTGACCTTACGTTCAACAAGGACGGTGACCGTTTTTTCCATCTTGTCGCTGACAACGCGACCGATCAGAGTACGTTTGTTACTGGTGGTTTCGCTCATTGCTGCACCGCCTTTTCACGGATAAGCGTGCGGACGCGAGCGATGTCGCGGCGCACCTTGGACATTTGGCTGGTATTGGACAGCTGCTGGGTAGCAAGCTGCATACGCAGACCGAACTGGGCCTTCAGGAGGTCCAGCAATTCCTTGTTGAGCTCGTCCACGCTCTTGGTTCTCAATTCACTAGCTTTCATGATTACCCCAGATGACGAGTCACGAAGGTGGTGGCAATTGGCAGCTTGGCGGCCGCAAGCGCAAAGGCCTCGCGCGCCAGAGCTTCATTGACACCATCCATCTCATAGAGCACTTTGCCCGGCTGGATTTCGGCAACCCAATATTCCGGGTTACCCTTACCGTTACCCATTCGAACTTCGGCAGGTTTCTTGGAAACCGGCTTGTCCGGGAAAATACGGATCCAGATGCGACCGCCACGCTTGATGTGGCGGGTCATCGCACGGCGAGCTGCTTCAATCTGACGAGCCGTCAGACGACCGCGACCGGTCGCCTTCAGGCCCCACTCACCAAACGACACCTTGGTGCCGCGGGTGGCCAGACCTTCGTTACGTCCCTTTTGCTCCTTGCGGAACTTGCGACGATTTGGTTGCAACATGTTAAGCACCTGCCTTTCTTACGCGCTTGGCCGGATCACCAGCGCCGTCGGCCTTCTTGACGGTTCGGGTGCGCGGCTTGTCACCTTCCGGCTTGCCGGGGGCACGACGCGGGCGGCGATCATCAGCAGCTGGCTCGACAACTTCCGGTTGCTCGTTGCGATCAAGCATATCGCCCTTGTAAACCCAGACCTTGATCCCGATGATGCCGTAGGTGGTCAGCGCTTCGGAAGTTGCATAATCGATATCAGCACGCAGCGTATGAAGCGGCACGCGACCTTCGCGGTACCACTCGCTACGTGCGATTTCGGCACCGTTAAGACGACCGGCACTCATCACCTTGATACCCTGGGCACCAAGACGCATCGCGTTCTGCATCGCACGCTTCATGGCGCGGCGGAACATGATGCGCTTTTCGAGTTGCTGAGCAATCGAGTCGGCGATCAGTTGTGCATCGATTTCCGGCTTGCGGATTTCTTCGATAGACACATGGACGGGAACGCCCATGATGCGCTGAAGATCCGAACGGAGTTGTTCGATGTCTTCGCCCTTTTTGCCGATGACGACGCCAGGACGAGCGGAGAAAACGGTTACGCGGGCATTCTTCGCCGGGCGCTCGATGAGAACGCGACCAACCGAAGCATGTGCCAGCTTGCGCTTAAGATACTCACGAACCTTGATATCTTCGTTGAGCATCCCGGGAAAGTCCTTGCTGTTAGCGTACCAGCGTGAACTCCAGTTCTTGGTGACGGCCAGACGGAAGCCAGTCGGATGAATTTTCTGTCCCATGGCTTTTCCTTAGTTACCAACGGTCAGATAGATGTGGCAGGTCGGCTTGATGATCCGATTGCCACGACCTTTGGCGCGCGCCGTAAAGCGCTTGAGCACCATGCCTTTTTCGACGTAGATGATTTTCACCTTCAATTCGTCGATATCAGCACCGTCGTTATGCTCGGCGTTGGCGATAGCCGACTCCAGCACTTTTTTAACGATACCAGCTCCCTTTTTCGGGGAAAAGGCCAGGATGTTGAGAGCCTGACCAACCGGCTTGCCACGCACCAGATCAGCCACGAGGCGACCTTTTTGCGCAGAGAGGCGTACGCCTCGCAGACTTGCACGAGTTTCCATGTCAGCTCCTTACTTCTTGGCCTTCTTGCCGGCGGTGTGACCCTTGAACGTCCGGGTCAGCGAAAATTCGCCGAGCTTGTGACCGACCATATTTTCGGTGACGAACACCGGAATATGCTGCTTGCCATTGTGAACAGCGATCGTCAGACCGATAAACTCGGGGAGGATCGTCGAACGACGCGACCAAGTCTTGATCGGGCGCTTATCGCCTGTGGCGCGAACCGCTTCGACCTTGTCGATCAGGTACGCATCAACAAACGGGCCTTTTTTGAGAGAACGTCCCATTTCCTACCCCTTAACGCTTATGACGGCGCTGAACGATCATGCTGTTCGTGCGCTTGTTGCTGCGAGTGCGGTAGCCCTTGGTGGGCTGACCCCACGGGTTAACCGGCACACGACCTTCGCCAGTACGACCTTCACCACCACCGTGCGGGTGATCAACCGGGTTCATGGCAGTACCACGAACGGTCGGACGAACACCGCGCCAACGCATGGCACCGGCTTTACCGTATTTGCGCAGGTTGTGCTCTTCGTTACCGACTTCACCGATGGTGGCGCGGCACTCGACGTGAACCCGACGAACCTCACCGGAGCGCAGACGGATCTGAGCATAGGCACCTTCGCGAGCCAGCAATTGAGCCGATGCGCCAGCAGAGCGAGCCAACTGAGCTCCCTTGCCAGGCAACATTTCAATGCAGCAAATCGTCGTACCAACCGGAATATTGCGAATCGGCAAAGCATTCCCGGACTTGATAGGCGCTTCGGAACCGCTCATGACCGGCTGACCAACCACCATGCCTTTGTTGGCAATGATGTAACGACGCTCGCCATCGGCATAGCACAACAGTGCGATATTGGCGGTGCGATTCGGATCATATTCGAGACGTTCAACCTTGGCCGGAATACCATCCTTGGCCCGCTTGAAATCGATTACACGATAAGACTGCTTGTGCCCGCCACCTTGGTGACGAACGGTAATGCGGCCATTGTTGTTACGACCGGCATTCCCGGACTTGGCCTCAACCAGACCAGCAAAAGGCTTGCCCTTGTGCAGATTCGGATTGACGACCAAAACGACGGCACGGCGACCCGGGGAAGTCGGCTTGACTTTAACGAGAGCCATTAGGCATTCCCCCCTTCAACAAAATTGATTTCCTGGCCCGGCTTCAGGCTCACATAGGCTTTCTTCCAGCCTTTGCGCCGACCGGTTGCGCCCTTGAAGCGCTTGACCTTACCCTTGACGTTGGCGACCTGAACGGACTCAACTTCAACCTTGAACAGCAGTTCGACGGCAGCTTTGATTTCCGGCTTGGTTGCATCGGTGGCAACGCGGAAGATCACCTGCTCAAACTTGTCGGCCAGGTAGGTGGCCTTCTCGGAGATTTGCGGTGCCAGCAGCACCTGCAGCAGACGTTCTTGGTTCATCCCCACATCTCCTCGAACTTGGCCACGGCATCCTTGGTAACGAGAACCTTGGCAAAGCGAACCAGGGATACCGGATCAGCTTCCTGGGCTTCAAGAACCAGAACGTTGGGCAGATTGCGTGACGAGAGATACAAATTCTCACTCAGCTTGTCGGTGATGATCAGAAGATTGCCTTCCAGACCCAAGCCCTTCAACTTCTCGGTGAAGAGCTTGGTCTTCGGTGCATCGATGGAAAGGCTATCGATCACAACCAGGCGATCCTGACGGGCCAACTCGGAGAGGATCGCGGCCATACCGGCGCGGAACATCTTCTTGTTAACCTTATGGCTAAAATTCTCCTCAGGAGAGCTCGGAAAAATCCGACCGCCCCCACGCCACAGCGGGCTGCCATTACTACCGGCACGGGCACGACCCGTACCCTTCTGGCGCCACGGCTTGGTCGTGGTGTGACGGACTTCGGAGCGATCCTTCTGCTGACGGTCACCGGAGCGCCCGTTGGCCTGATAGGCCACGACGATCTGATGGACCAGCGCTTCATTGAAGTCGCGACCGAACAGCACGTCGGAAGCTTGCAACTTGGCCGCTTCCTGTCCTTGTTCGTTAATTACCTTAAGTTCCATGTCGCCCCCTTAAGCCTTGACTGCCGGACGCACAACGACGTCGGAACCCTTGGCACCAGGAACGGCACCTTTGACCAGCAGAAGCTGGCGTTCAACATCGACGCGAACAATTGTCAGCCCCTGCATCGTGGTCTGGACATCGCCCATATGACCGGCCATGCGCTTACCCGGGAAAACACGACCCGGATCCTGCGCCATACCGATGGAACCCGGCGCGTTATGCGACAGCGAGTTACCGTGAGTAGCACGATTGGAGCTGAAATTATGGCGCTTGATGCCGCCCTGGAAGCCCTTACCAATGGACTTGCCACTGACATCCACTTTCTGCCCTTCGGCAAAAATGGTAGCAGCAACCTGATCGCCGGCTTTAAAGGTAGCCAACTGATCAGCATCGATACGGAATTCCTTGAAGACGTGCCCGGATTCCACACCCGCCTTGGCCAAATGGCCAGCAAGGGGCTTGGAAACACGCGAGGCACGGCGCTTGCCGAAAGAGACCTGAATGGCTGCATAGCCATCGGACTCCGGCGTTTTAACTTGGGTCACACGGTTATTCGACACGTCAAGCACAGTTACCGGAATGGACGCGCCATCCTCAGCAAAAATGCGAGTCATGCCGACCTTGCGACCTACAAGGCCTAGACTCATGGTTATTCTCCTCATCGCCGGCTGCGATTGGCCGGTCGATGTAAAACAACAAATGGGCAGCCGTCGCCGGCCACCCCCGAAAGGCGCGGATTATATCCGCAACCCCTAATTACTGCAACTTGATTTCGACGTCGACGCCTGCCGGCAGATCCAGCTTCATCAGGGCATCAACGGTTTTGTCGGTCGGATCGACGATATCCATCAGACGCAGATGGGTGCGAATTTCCAACTGATCACGGGAAGCCTTGTTGACGTGCGGCGAACGCAGGATGTCAAAACGCTGCTTGCGAGTCGGCAGCGGTACGGGACCACGAACAACAGCACCGGTACGCTTGGCAGTTTCAACGATTTCCTGAGCAGACTGATCGATCAGGCGATAGTCGAAGGCCTTCAGACGAATACGGATTTTTTGACTTTGCATGTTTGGCTTCCAAAGAACGATGGGGTGAAATCGCTTTCACCCCGGATTTCAAAAAGAACGAATTACTCGATGATCTTGGCAACGACACCGGCGCCGACGGTACGACCGCCTTCACGGATGGCGAAACGCAGACCTTCTTCCATGGCGATCGGGGCGATCAGCTTGACAGTCATCTGGATGTTGTCACCCGGCATGACCATTTCAACGCCTTCCGGCAGCGAGATCGCGCCGGTCACGTCGGTCGTGCGGAAGTAGAACTGCGGACGGTAGTTGTTGAAAAACGGGGTGTGACGACCACCTTCGTCTTTCGACAGCACATACACTTCGCCGGTGAAGTGGGTATGCGGGGTGATGGAACCCGGCTTGCACAGCACTTGACCGCGTTCAACATCTTCCCGCTTGGTGCCGCGCAGCAGGGCGCCGACGTTGTCGCCAGCCTGACCTTGGTCGAGCAGCTTGCGGAACATTTCCACACCGGTACAGGTGGTCTTGACGGTCGGACGGATACCGACGATTTCGATTTCTTCGCCAACCTTGACAACGCCACGTTCGATACGACCAGTAACGACAGTACCGCGGCCGGAGATCGAGAAGACGTCTTCCACCGGCATCAGGAACGGCTGATCAACGGCACGTTCCGGGGTCGGGATGTAGGAGTCCAGGGCATCGGCCAGACGGAAGATCGACGGTTCGCCGATTTCGGATTGATCGCCTTCCAGAGCCTTCAGGGCGGAGCCGTGAATGATCGGGGTGTCGTCGCCCGGAAAATCGTACTTGGAGAGCAGCTCGCGCAGTTCCATTTCGACGAGTTCGAGCAGTTCGGCATCGTCAACCATGTCGCACTTGTTCATGTACACCAGCACGTACGGCACACCGACCTGACGGGCCAGCAGGATGTGCTCGCGGGTCTGGGGCATCGGGCCGTCAGCGGCGGAACAGACGAGAATGGCGCCGTCCATCTGGGCAGCACCGGTAATCATGTTTTTGACGTAGTCAGCATGGCCCGGGCAATCCACGTGGGCATAGTGACGGTTGGCGGTTTCGTACTCGACGTGGGCGGTATTGATAGTAATACCGCGAGCCTTTTCTTCCGGCGCCGCATCGATCTGGTCATACGCTTTGGCGGAGCCGCCAAACTTCTTTGCCAGCACCGTGGTAATCGCAGCCGTCAGCGTGGTCTTGCCATGGTCAACGTGACCAATCGTGCCCACGTTTACGTGCGGTTTCGTACGTTCAAATTTCTCTTTTGCCATTATCGGTTCTCCAATAACGAATTACTTTTTGTTAATAACGGCCTCGGCGACGTTCTTCGGCGCCTCGGTATAGTGCTTGAATTCCATCGAGTAGGTCGCGCGACCTTGCGACAACGAACGCACGGAAGTCGAGTAACCAAACATCTCGGACAGCGGAACCTCGGCCTTGACCAGCTTGATGCCACCGACCTGATCTTCCATACCCTGGACGATGCCACGACGGGAGGAAAGATCGCCCATGACGTTACCCATGTACTCTTCCGGGGTCTCGACTTCAACGGCCATCATCGGCTCAAGCAGCGTCGGATTGGCCTTCTTCATGCCTTCCTTGAAAGCCATGGAAGCAGCCATGCGGAACGCGTTTTCATTCGAATCAACGTCGTGATAGGAGCCGTCGAACAACGTGAACTTCACGTCGACAACCGGGAAGCCAGCCAGAACACCGCTCGTGACTGCGTCACGCAGACCCTTGTCAACCGCAGGAATGAATTCACGGGGCACGACACCGCCCTTGATCGCATCGATGAATTCGTAACCCTTGCCAGCTTCGTTCGGCTCGATCTTGAGCCAGACGTGACCAAACTGACCACGACCACCGGATTGCTTGACGAACTTGCCTTCTTGTTCGACAGCCTTCTTGATGCACTCGCGGTAGGCAACCTGCGGCGCACCAACGGTTGCTTCGACGTTGAATTCACGACGCATGCGATCAACCAGAATTTCCAGGTGCAGCTCGCCCATACCCGAAATAATGGTCTGACCGGACTCTTCGTCGGTACGGACGCGGAACGACGGATCTTCCTGAGCGAGACGGCCCAGTGCCAGACCCATCTTTTCCTGGTCGGCCTTGGTCTTCGGTTCGACGGCAACGTGAATCACCGGCTCCGGGAAAACCATGCGCTCGAGGGTGATGACCTTGGCCGGATCACACAGCGTATCGCCGGTCGTTGCTTCTTTCAGGCCCACGGCAGCAGCGATGTCGCCAGCGCGCACTTCCTTGATTTCTTCACGCTGATTGGCGTGCATCTGCAGGATGCGACCGAGACGTTCCTTGCGACCCTTGACCGGGTTGTAGACCGTATCGCCGGAATTGATCACGCCGGAATAAACGCGGAAGAAGATCAACTGGCCGACGAACGGGTCGGTCATGATCTTGAAGGCCAGCGCGGAGAACGGCTCATCATCGGCGGCACGACGTTCGCCTTCGGTTTCGTTCTCGAGAATACCCTTGACCGGCGGAATATCGACCGGCGACGGCAGCAGCTCGATCACGGCGTCCAGCATCTTCTGCACGCCCTTGTTCTTGAAGGCTGTACCGCACAGCATCGGCTGGATTTCGCAAGCCAGCGTGCGCGTGCGCAAACCAAAAATGATGTCGGCTTCGGAAAGCTCACCATTTTCGAGGTACTTGTTCATCAGATCTTCTGACGCCTCGGCGGCGGCCTCAACCATTTGCTCGCGCCACGTATTCGCTTCATCGACCAGATTGGCCGGGATTTCGCGAGCGTCATACTTCATGCCTTGCGACGCTTCGTCCCAGTAGATCGCCTTCATGCGAATCAGGTCGACCACACCTTCGAAGTTGTCCTCTGCGCCGATGGGGATGACCACCGGGATCGGATTCGCCTTGAGGCGCACCTTCAACTGCTCGACCACCTTGAAGAAGTTGGCGCCGGAGCGGTCCATCTTGTTCACGAAGGCCAAACGCGGCACGCCGTACTTGTTGGCCTGACGCCAAACGGTTTCCGACTGCGGCTGCACGCCACCGACGGCGCAATAGACCATACAGGCGGCATCAAGCACACGCATCGAACGTTCGACTTCAATGGTGAAGTCCACGTGCCCCGGGGTGTCGATAATATTGATATGGTGCGGCGGGAACTGCTTGTCCATACCGCTCCAGAAGCAGGTGGTCGCAGCAGAGGTAATGGTAATACCACGTTCCTGTTCCTGCTCCATCCAGTCCATGGTGGCAGCGCCATCATGGACTTCACCGATCTTGTGGTTAACACCGGTGTAGAAAAGGATACGTTCAGTCGTCGTCGTCTTGCCGGCGTCGATGTGAGCGCTGATACCGATATTCCGGTAGCGCTCGATAGGAGTTTTACGTGCCACGTTAGAGCCCTTTGAAAATTAGAAGCGGAAGTGAGCAAAAGCCTTGTTGGCTTCAGCCATACGGTGCACTTCATCACGCTTCTTGACGGCACCACCGCGATTTTCAGCAGCTTCCATCATTTCGGCAGCCAGACGCTGACCCATGGATTTTTCCGAACGCTTGCGGGCCGACTCACGCAACCAGCGCATGGCAAGCGCAGCACGGCGAGCCGGACGCACTTCAACCGGCACCTGGTAGTTGGCACCACCGACACGACGGGACTTCACCTCAACCATCGGGCGAACGTTCGACATGGCCGAACCGAAAACTTCTAGCGGATCCTTGCCACCCTTGGTGGTGATGATCTCGAAAGCACCGTAAACAATGCGCTCAGCAACCGACTTCTTGCCGCTCTGCATGATTGCATTGATGAACTTGGAAACTTCGACATTACCGAACTTCGGATCCGGAAGAATGTCACGTTTTGCTACTACACGACGACGGGGCATATTAACCTCAAATAAACACGATTCAGTTGAAAAGCCGGGTATGGGTTAACACCCACCCGGCTCTCACGGCCACCCAGAAGAATGACCACTTACTCAGACTGCTTGATGAATCAGGCAGCCTTCGGACGCTTCGCCCCGTACTTGGAACGGGACTGCTTGCGATCTTTGACGCCCTGGGTATCCAGGGAGCCGCGCACGGTGTGGTAACGCACACCCGGCAAATCCTTGACACGACCACCACGAATCAGGACCACGGAGTGCTCCTGCAGGTTATGGCCTTCACCACCGATGTAGGAAATGACTTCAAAGCCATTCGTCAGACGAACCTTGCACACTTTACGCAGCGCGGAGTTCGGCTTCTTCGGGGTGGTGGTATAGACGCGAGTACAAACGCCACGCTTCTGCGGGCACTTTTCCAGAGCGGGAACCTTGCTCTTGGTGACCTCGGCAACGCGCGGCTTGCGCACGAGCTGATTGATAGTCGGCATATCGAACTTCCTTCAACGACCGGGCACCAAAGAACGGCGCACGACGGCAATTTTGTTATCCAAAGCAGAGACAATGATTAGTCTCTGCCGACAAAGACCATAGATTCTATGGTTGATCAACCCCCGTGTCAACGAGACACGAGGGTCGCTCTTGACTTACAGGCCCAGATCGGCATCCTGCGTTGCGTTTTCCGCAGCAGCCGGCTCCAGAGCCTTTGCCGCTGCGATGTCCTCACCCGCCAGCTGAGCCTTGCGGCTGCGGTGGTAGGCAAGACCGGTACCGGCCGGAATGAGACGTCCGACGATAACGTTTTCCTTGAGACCACGCAGTTCGTCGCGCTTGCCCATGATGGCAGCCTCGGTGAGAACACGCGTGGTTTCCTGGAAGGACGCGGCAGAGATGAACGAATCGGTCGACAGCGAGGCCTTGGTAATACCGAGCAGCATGTGGTCGAAGGTAGCCGGCAGCTTGCCCTGGGCGATCATGCGATCGTTTTCGGCCAGCAGTTCAGCACGCTCCACCTGTTCCGACTTGATGAACTTGCTATCACCCGGCTCGACGATGGCGACCCGACGCAGCATCTGACGAACAATGACTTCAATGTGCTTGTCGTTGATCTTCACGCCTTGCAGACGATAGACATCCTGGACTTCGTCCGTAATATAGCGGGCCAGTGCTTCGACCCCCTGCAGACGGAGAATGTCATGCGGATCGGGCAGACCTTCGACGATCTTCTCGCCCTTGTTCACCACCTGACCGTCATGGACCAGCACATGCTTGTCCTTCGGAATCAGGAATTCGTGGACCGTACCGTCGAGATCGGTGATCACCAAGCGCTGTTTGCCCTTGGTGTCCTTGCCGAAGCTGATTGTCCCGGTGAACTCGGCCAGCACTGACGCATCCTTCGGCGTCCGGGCCTCGAACAACTCGGCAACGCGCGGCAGACCGCCGGTAATGTCGCGGGTCTTGGCGGACTCCTGCGGCATACGGGCAAGTACATCGCCGACACCAACCTGCTGACCGTCAACCACCGAGATGATCGAGCCAACCTGGAAGGCAATCGACACATGGTGGTCGCTGCCGGTGATCTTCACTTCCTGACCGTTTTCGTCAAGCAGCTTGACCACTGGACGAATACCCTTAGTGGCAGCCTTGCCGCCACGCTTGTGGTCGATAACCACGAGAGTCGACAGGCCCGTAACATCGTCCACCTGCTTGGCGACGGTAACGCCCTCTTCGACATTCTCGAAGCGGACCGTACCGGCATATTCGGTAACGATCGGACGGGTATGCGGATCCCAAGTCGACAACTTGGCGCCAGCCTTGACCACCTTGCCTTCATCAACGGAAAGCGTGGCGCCGTACGGCACCTTGTGACGCTCGCGCTCACGACCATGATCGTCGGTAATCAGCACCTCACCGGAGCGGGAGATGACAACCTTCTCGCCCTTGGCACTGGTCACGTAACGCATATTCGAGGTGTAGCGAATCGTACCGGCCGATTTGGCTTCAATCTGCGATGCAACAGCAGCCCGGGAGGCCGCGCCGCCGACGTGGAAAGTCCGCATGGTGAGCTGGGTACCCGGCTCACCGATCGACTGAGCGGCGATAACGCCGATGGCCTCGCCGGCATTGACCATCATGCCGCGACCGAGGTCACGACCGTAGCACTTGGCACACAGACCATACCGGGTATCGCAGGAAAGCGGGGTGCGAACCTTGACTTCGTCGATACCCAACTTGTCGATTAGATCAACCAGATCCTCGTCCAGCATGGTGCCGGCGAAAATAACAGTTTCCTGGGTTTCCGGGTCGACCAGATCGTCAACCGTGACACGGCCGAGAATCCGCTCGCGCAACGGTTCGATGACCTCACCGCCTTCGACCAGGGCCTTGACGACAAAGCCGTTCTGCGTTCCACAGTCATCTTCGGTAATGACCAGATCCTGCGTCACGTCCACCAGACGGCGGGTCAGGTAACCGGAGTTGGCGGTCTTCAGTGCCGTGTCTGCCAGGCCCTTACGAGCACCGTGGGTCGAGATGAAGTACTGGAGGACGTTCAGGCCTTCGCGGAAGTTGGTGGTAATCGGCGTCTCGATAATCGAGCCATCCGGTTTCGCCATCAGGCCGCGCATACCAGCCAGCTGACGGATCTGGGCAGCAGAGCCGCGAGCCCCGGAGTCGGCCATCATGTAGATGGAGTTGAAGGACTCTTGCTTGACCTTCTTGCCGTGGCGGTCGATGGTGTCCTCGTGGCCGAGTTCGTCCATCATGACCTTGGCGACCTGGTCACCGGTCCGGCCCCAGATATCGACGACCTTGTTGTAACGCTCGCCATTGGTCACCAGACCGTTGGTGTACTGGATTTCGATTTCTTTCACTTCCGCTTCAGCGGCGGAAATGATTTCGTACTTCTTGCTCGGCACCAACATGTCGTCGGAACAGAAGGAAATGCCGGCACGGGTGGCCAGGGCATAACCGTTCTGCATCAGCTTGTCGGCGAAGATAACCGTTTCCTTCAAACCGCAGCGACGGAAGGATTCGTCGATCAGCTTGGAGATTTCCTTCTTCTTCAGGGCGCGGTCGATAACCTTGAACGGCAACCCCTTCGGCAGGATCTTGGAAAGCAGCGCACGACCAGCCGTCGTTTCGACGCGAACGATTTTCTCGACCCATTCACCATCCACCGCAGCCGGTTCGTATTGCTTCAGGCGAACCGAAATCCGCGACTGGACGTCGAGTTCCTTGGCTGCCATGGCGCGTTCGATTTCGGCGATGTCGGCAAAGTACATGCCTTCACCCTTGCCATTGGTCTTTTCGCGGGTCGCGTAGTACAGACCAAGCACGATATCCTGCGACGGCACGATGATCGGCTGGCCGTTGGCCGGCGACAGCACGTTGTTGGAGGCCAGCATCAGCGTGCGGGCTTCCATCTGGGCTTCAAGGGACAGCGGCACGTGAACAGCCATCTGGTCACCGTCGAAGTCGGCGTTGAAGGCCGCGCAGACGAGCGGGTGCAGCTGGATGGCCTTGCCTTCGATCAGGGTCGGCTCGAAAGCCTGGATACCCAGACGGTGCAGGGTCGGCGCGCGGTTCAGCATGACCGGATGTTCGCGGATGACATCTTCGAGGATGTCCCAGACGACCGGTTCCTGGCCTTCGACCATCTTCTTGGCTTGCTTGATGGTGGTGGCGTAGCCGAGCACTTCCAGCTTGTGGAAGATGAAGGGCTTGAACAGCTCCAGGGCCATCAGCTTGGGCAGGCCGCACTGGTGCAGCTTGAGCTGCGGACCGACCACGATGACCGAACGGCCGGAGTAGTCGACGCGCTTACCGAGCAAGTTCTGACGGAAACGACCGCCCTTGCCCTTGATCATGTCGGCCAGCGACTTCAGCGGACGCTTGTTGGCACCGGTCATGGCCTTGCCGCGACGACCGTTGTCGAGCAGCGAGTCGACCGACTCCTGCAGCATGCGCTTTTCGTTGCGGACGATGATTTCCGGCGCCTTCAGCTCGAGCAGACGCTTCAGACGGTTATTCCGGTTGATGACGCGACGGTAGAGGTCGTTCAGATCGGAGGTCGCGAAGCGGCCGCCGTCGAGCGGAACCAGCGGACGCAGATCCGGCGGCAGAACCGGCAGGACTTCAAGAATCATCCAGTCCGGCTTGATGCCGGATTTCTGGAAGCCTTCAAGGATCTTCAGGCGCTTGGCCAGCTTCTTGTTCTTGGCTTCCGAACCGGTCACTTCCAGTTCGGCATGCAAAGACTCGACTTCGCTGGTCAGATCGAGGTTGCGCAGCAGTTCGCGGATACCTTCGGCACCCATGAACGCGACGAACTCGTCGCCGTGCTCTTCCATCATTTCCAGATACTGCTCTTCGGTGAGCAGTTGGGCACGCTGGAGGTTGCTGACCATGCCGGGATCGGTCACGACATAGGCTTCGAAATACAGGACGCGCTCGATATCGCGCAGCGTCATGTCGAGCACCATACCGAGACGGGACGGCAAGGATTTCAGGAACCAGATGTGGGCGGTCGGCGAGGCCAGCTCGATGTGCCCCATGCGGTCACGACGAACCTTGGCCAGCGTCACTTCGACGCCGCACTTCTCACAGATCACGCCGCGGTGCTTGAGGCGCTTGTACTTGCCGCACAGGCATTCGTAATCCTTGATCGGGCCAAAGATCTTGGCGCAGAACAAGCCATCGCGTTCCGGCTTGAAGGTGCGGTAGTTGATGGTTTCCGGCTTCTTGACTTCGCCGTAGGACCAGGAACGGATCTTTTCGGGCGAAGCGAGGCCAATGGTAATGGCATCAAATTCCTCTTCCGCCGTTACCTGCTTGAATAGATCGAGCAATGCTTTCATCGTTTAACTCCCAGCCCTAAATCAGTAACGTTCCAGATCGATATCGATCGCCAGCGAACGAATTTCCTTGACCAGCACATTGAAGGATTCCGGCATACCGGCATCGATCCTGTGCTCGCCCTTGACGATGTTTTCGTACACCTTGGTACGACCATTCACGTCATCGGACTTCACGGTCAGCATTTCCTGCAGCACGTAAGCTGCACCATAGGCTTCCAGCGCCCACACTTCCATTTCACCGAAGCGCTGACCACCGAACTGCGCCTTACCGCCCAGCGGTTGCTGGGTAACCAGCGAGTAGGGGCCGGTTGAACGCGCGTGCATCTTGTCATCGACCAAGTGGTGCAACTTCAGGTAGTGCATGTAGCCGACGGTCACCGAGCGCTCGAAAGCTTCGCCAGTGCGGCCGTCGTACAGCGTCATCTGACCGGAAGACGGCATGCCGGCGAGCGCCAGCATCGCCTTGATTTCTTCTTCCTTGGCCCCGTCGAAAACCGGCGTCGCGAACGGTACGCCGCTTTGCAGATTGCCAGCCATCTCCATCACTTCGACATCGTTCAACTCGTCGAGGTTCTCGGACTTGCCACTGGAGTTGTAAACCGTATCCAGGAAGCCGCGCATTTCCTTGGCGCTGGACTGGGCGCGCAACATGGCGCCGATCTTGTGGCCAAGGCCCTTGGCGGCGAGGCCAAGGTGCACTTCGAGAATCTGACCGACGTTCATCCGCGACGGCACGCCGAGCGGGTTCAGCACGATATCGACCGGGCTGCCGTCAGCCATATGCGGCATGTCTTCGACCGGCAGGATGCGGGAAACCACACCCTTGTTACCGTGGCGACCGGCCATCTTGTCACCCGGCTGCAGGCGACGCTTGACGGCGACATAGACCTTGACCATCTTCTGGACGCCCGGCGGCAGTTCGTCGCCCTGGGTCAGCTTCTTGCGCTTGGCTTCGAAAGCCAGATCGAAGTCCTTGCGGGCCTGTTCCAGACCATCCTTGACCTGTTCCAGCTGCAGTGCGGCGTCATCTTCGGACAGACGAATATCGAACCAGTGGTGCGGATCCATGCCATCGAGATAGGCCTGATCGATGCTCGCGCCCTTGGCCAGCTTCTTCGGTCCGCCATTGGCTTTCTTGCCAACAATCAGACGACCAACCCGCTCGAACGCGTCGCGCTCGACGATACGCATCTGGTCGGCCAGATCCAGCTTGTAGTGCCGCAGGTGCTCGTCGATGATCGACTGGGCGCGCTTGTCGCGCTCGATGCCTTCGCGGGTGAACACCTGAACGTCGATGACCGTACCGGCGATGCCCGAAGGAACGCGCAGGGAAGTGTCCTTAACGTCGGAAGCCTTTTCGCCGAAGATGGCGCGCAACAGCTTTTCTTCCGGTGTCAGCTGGGTTTCGCCCTTGGGCGTAACCTTGCCGACCAGCACGTCGCCAGCTTCGACTTCGGCACCGATATAGACGATGCCGGAATCATCCAGACGCGACAGCTGGACTTCACCCAGGGACGCGATGTCGCGGGTGATTTCTTCAGGACCAAGCTTGGTGTCGCGGGCGACGACCGTCAGTTCTTCGATATGGATCGAGGTATAGCGGTCTTCGGCAACGACCCGTTCGGAGATCAGGATCGAGTCTTCGAAATTGTAGCCATTCCACGGCATGAAGGCGATCAGCATGTTCTGACCGAGGGCCAGTTCGCCCTTGTCGGTAGAAGCACCGTCGGCCACCACGTCGCCCTTGGCGATAATGTCGCCAACGCGGACCAGCGGACGCTGGTTGATGTTGGTGTTCTGGTTGGAACGGGTGTACTTGACCAGGTTGTAGATATCGACGCCAACTTCACCGGCAATCGTTTCATCGTCGTTAACCCGGACCACGACGCGCGCTGCATCGACATAGTCGACCTTGCCGCCGCGCAGGGCGACAACCGCGGTACCCGAGTCGACCGCAACGGTGCGCTCGATACCGGTTCCGACCAACGGCTTTTCCGGACGCAGACAAGGCACGGCCTGACGCTGCATGTTGGCGCCCATCAGCGCGCGGTTCGCATCGTCATGCTCAAGGAACGGAATCAGCGATGCGGCAACGGAAACGATCTGGCCGGGAGCCACGTCCATGTACTGAACACGGGCCGGTTCAGCCAGGATGGTTTCACCCTTTTCGCGGCAGGTGACCAGATCGTCGGACAGACGACCGTTTGCGTCGAGCGAAGAATTGGCCTGGGCGACGACATAGTTGCCTTCCTCGATCGCCGAGAGGTATTCGATCTCGTTGGTAACCTGACTGTCGGAAACCTTGCGGTAGGCCGTTTCGATAAAGCCGTAATCATTGACCCGGGCAAACAGTGCCAAGGAGTTGATCAGACCGATGTTCGGACCTTCCGGTGTTTCGATCGGGCAAACACGACCATAGTGGGTCGGGTGCACGTCGCGGACTTCAAAGCCGGCGCGTTCACGCGTCAGACCACCTGGGCCGAGAGCGGAAACCCGACGCTTGTGGGTAATTTCCGACAGCGGGTTGGTCTGGTCCATAAACTGCGACAACTGGCTGGAACCGAAGAATTCCTTGATCGCGGCGCTGATCGGCTTGGCATTGATCAGGTCGTGCGGCATCAGGTTGTCGGATTCGGCCTGCGACAGACGTTCCTTGACGGCGCGTTCGACACGCACCAAACCGGCACGGAACTGGTTTTCGGCCAGTTCGCCGACCGAACGGACGCGGCGATTGCCGAGGTGATCGATATCGTCGATTTCGCCGCGGCCATTGCGCAGTTCAACGAGGATCTTGATCACTTCAACGATGTCGCGCGGCGACAGGGTCAGTTGCTCACGCACTTCGGCATTGGCGCCGAGTGGCTTGATCTTGGCCACCAGCGACTCGGCTTCTTCCAGAGTCAGGTTCTCCGAGAAGGCACGCGGACCGTAAGGCAGCAGACCGACCAGATCCTGAATGGCGGCCATCGAGAAGCCCGAACCTTCAGACAGGTTCTTCAGAGCCGCTTCGGCACGCGACGCCAGATTCTTGACCGTAACCTTGTATTCGATGACACCAGGGCGGGTCAGACGGCGATTGAACTTCATCCGGCCAACGCCGGACAAGTCGTAGCGCTCGTCCGAGTAGAAGAGACCGTTGAACAGGATTTCGACAGCTTCCTCGGTCGGCGGCTCACCCGGACGCATCATGCGGTAGATCGCGATGCGGGCGGCCTGGCGGGAAGCTGTTTCATCAGCCCGCAAGGTGTTCGAGATGAATGCACCACGATCGAGTTCGTTGGTGTACAGCGTCTCAACGGTCGTGATCTCGGCTTCGCGCAACTTGGCGAGCAGGGTTTCAGTGATTTCGTCGTTGGCATTGGCAATGACTTCGCCAGTGGCCTTGTCGATGATGTTGCGGGCGACCACACGGCCGACGATGAAATCTTCCGGCACGACGAGTTGCTGCAGTCCAGCGGCGCCAATATCGCGAATATGCTTGGCGGTGATGCGCTTATCCTTGGCGACGATAACCTTGCCGTCCGGACCAACAAAATCAAAGCGGGCAACTTCACCACGCAGACGCTCGGGAACCAGCGTGAATTCGATCTTTTCCTTGCCCAGCAAGAAGGTATCGAAATCGAAGAACTGGTCGAGGATCTCCTCGGAAGACATGCCGATGGCCTTGAGCAGCGTAGTGACCGGCATCTTGCGGCGACGGTCGACGCGGAAGAACAGCGTGTCCTTCGGATCGAACTCGAAATCGAGCCAGGAGCCGCGGTAAGGAATGATCCGGGCGGAGAAAAGCAGCTTGCCCGAGCTGTGGGTCTTACCCCGATCATGCTCGAAGAAGACGCCAGGCGAGCGATGCAGCTGCGAAACGATGACGCGCTCGGTGCCGTTGATCACAAAGGAACCATTGGTCGTCATGAGCGGAATTTCGCCCATATAGACTTCCTGCTCCTTGACTTCCTTCACGGTGTCCGGTGCTTCGCGATCCATGATCACCAGGCGCACCCTGGCGCGCAGCGAAGAGGCAAAGGTGAGGCCGCGCTGCTGACACTCAGTTACGTCAAAGGCCGGAGCACCCAACATGAAGCTGACGAACTCGAGGCGCGCGTTGCCAGAGTGAGAAACAATCGGAAAGATCGAGTTGAATGCAGCCTGCAAGCCTTCATTTTTGCGTTTTTCAGCGGGGACTTCCGCTTGCAGGAAAGCTGTAAAGGACTCGAGCTGGGTCGCAAGCAGAAAGGGAACATCAAGCACGCTGGCGCGCTTGGCGAAACTCTTGCGGATGCGTTTCTTCTCGGTGAAGGAGTAAGTCATGGTAACTCCGTGAGGATTAAATCAAACGTAGAACCTGTCGAAACAGGCAAACGCAAACGTGCTCGCCTCCCGTTCAGGGAAGAGGAAAGCGTCGTTTGCGTTTGCCGCTTGGCGATATTCAAGTTCGTTTTTTGGATCAATGAAACCTGTCGTACAAAGCACAAAAGGGCTGGCGGGTGAACCGCCAGCCCGAACACCTGTCGTCGATTACTTGACTTCGACCTTGGCGCCTGCGTCTTCCAGTTGCTTCTTGAGGGCTTCCGCGTCAGCCTTGGAAACGCCTTCCTTGACGGCCTTCGGGGCACCATCAACCAGGTCCTTGGCTTCTTTGAGGCCCAGACCGGTCACTGCGCGCACGACCTTGATGACTTCAACCTTCTTGTCGCCGGCAGCATTGAGCATGACGGTAAATTCGGTCTGCTCTTCGGCAGCAGCGGCACCAGCAGCAGCCGGGCCAGCAACGGCGACGGCAGCGGCGGAAACGCCGAACTTCTCTTCGAATGCCTTGACCAGGTCATTCAGTTCCATAACGGTCAGGGAGCCAACGGCTTCCAGGATGTCTTCTTTGCTAATTGCCATTTCAATAAACTCCTAAATCAGTTCGTATGCGGTAAGGATCAAGCGGCGACTTCTTCGCGCTGCTTGGCAAGAGCATCCAGAGCACGGACGAAGCCGGCAACCGGAGCCTGCATGACATACAGCAGCTTGGAGAGCAACTCTTCGCGGCTCGGGATGGAGGCAAGCGCCTGCACACCGGCTTTGTCGAGCACGTTGCCGGCATAGGAACCGGCCTTGAGCACGAGCTTGTCGTTGGTTTTGGCGAAATCGCTGAGAACCTTTGCAGCAGCTACCGGATCGGCAGACACGCTGTAAATCAGCGGACCGACCATTTGGTCAGCCAGGCCGGCGAACGGGGTGTCCGCGACCGCGCGACGCACCAAGGTATTCTTCAACACACGCAGATACACACCAGACTCGCGTGCCTTCTTGCGCAGCACGGTGAGGTCGACGACCCCAATGCCACGATATTCGGCAATCACGATGGTCTGTGCGTTGGCCACTTGTGCCGACACCTCAGCTACAACCGCTTTTTTGTCGTTCAGATTGAGACCCACAGGTCTTTCCTCCTTTCAAGTCATAACACGGCGGAAAGAATTTTCCGCCGCACCTACGGCGACCTGAACCAGAAGCTATGCTGACCTCTTCGGTCAGCAAGAAATCTTGTTCTGGGGCACCGTCTGCGCAGGGTGCAATTGCGATTAAGCTCCGTTACCGGGGCGCCTGCGGTCTTTGACGATCCGCTGATTGCTGCCTAGACAGCAATCAGCAGCCCAAAGTACTTTTAACCAACCAGCGTAGCCTGATCAACGCGAACGCCCGGGCCCATGGTGGCAGCGACCGCGACCTTGCGCAGATACTGCCCCTTGGAGGAAGCGGGCTTCGCCTTGTTCAAGGCATCAATCAAGGCCTTCAGGTTGCTTTCAAGGCTTTCGACAGAGAACGATGCGCGACCGATCGTGGCGTGCACGATGCCGCCCTTGTCGGTGCGGTATTGAACCTGGCCGGCCTTGGCGTTCTTGACAGCCGTCGTGACATCCATCGTCACGGTACCAACCTTCGGGTTCGGCATCAGGCCGCGCGGGCCGAGAATCTGGCCGAGCTGACCGACGATACGCATGGCATCCGGCGTCGCGATGACAACGTCGAAGTTCAGATTACCGGCCTTGACTTCGGCAGCCAGATCGTCGAAACCGACGACTTCAGCGCCTGCAGCCTTGGCGGCTTCGGCCTTTTCGCCCTGAGCGAACACGGCAACGCGAACCGACTTGCCGGTACCGGCCGGCAACACCACGGAACCACGGACAACCTGATCGGACTTGCGTGCATCAACACCGAGGTTGACAGCAACGTCGATGGATTCGTCGAATTTGGCGGTGGCGGTTTCCTTGGCCAGGGTCAGCGCTTCAGTAACCGGATAGAGCTTCTGGGCAACAACCTTGCCAGCCACGGCCTTTTGTTTCTTGGTGAGCTTCGCCATGATTACAGACCCTCTACCGTAATGCCCATTGAGCGGGCGGAACCAGCGATCGTACGAACAGCTGCCTCGAGATCGGAAGCGGTCAGATCCGGCTGCTTGGCCTTGGCGATTTCTTCAGCCTGGGCGCGGGTGATTTTGCCGACCTTGTCGGTATGCGGCTTGGCCGAACCGGACTTGATGCCAGCAGCCTTCTTGATCAGGATGGTGGCCGGCGGGGTCTTCATCACGAAGGTGAAAGACTTGTCCGCGAAAGCGGTAATCACGACCGGAATCGGCAGGCCCGGCTCGACGCCTTGCGTCTGGGCATTGAAGGCCTTGCAGAATTCCATGATGTTCAGGCCGCGCTGACCCAGCGCCGGACCAATCGGGGGCGACGGGTTTGCTTTGCCCGCCGGCACTTGCAGCTTGATGTAGCCAACAATCTTCTTCGCCATAATGGCTCCTAATAAATGAGTGGTAGCGCGTCTTCACGAGGATCACCTCACTACCAACGCTCCTCTTGCCGAAACACAGGGCTTTCGGCATGCCCTGAACCAAACAATCAGGCTTTTTCGACCTGACCGAACTCCAACTCAACCGGCGTCGCCCGACCAAAAATGGTCACGGAAACACGCAGACGATTCTTTTCGTAATTGACGTCCTCGACCGAGCCATGGAAATCGGTGAACGGACCTTCCTTGACCCGAACCACCTCCCCTGCCTCGAAGAGCACCTTGGGACGGGGCTTTTCAACCCCTTCCTGCATTTGCTGCATGATCTTTTCGACTTCTTTTTCGGAAATCGGGGTCGGCTTGGTGGCGGTACCACCAACGAATCCCGTGACCTTGGGCGTGTTCTTCACCAAGTGCCAGGAATCGTCGTCCATATCCATTTCGCACAGCACGTAGCCCGGAAAGAACTTGCGCTCGGAAATAGCCTTTTGACCACCCTTCATTTCCACAACTTCTTCAACCGGCACCAGAATGCGGCCGAATTTTTCTTCCATACCCAAACGGGTAATGCGCTCCTGTATGGCGCGCATCACACTTTTTTCGAAGCCGGAGTAGGCATGTACGACGTACCAGCGTTTGCTCATGATTTCTTCCAGCCCAGCACGAGGTCGTAGAGAACCCACTCGAGGCTCTTATCAGTCAGATAGAGGAAGACCGCCATAACCACGACAAAGGCAAAAACCGCCCCGGTGGTCTGCATGGTTTCCTTGCGGGTTGGCCAGACAACTTTCTTGGCTTCAACCACTGACTCGTTGGCAAATACAAAAAAGCGCTGACCGGGCTCAGTCTTCCAAGCCACGGCAATCGCCAGCGCAAACCCAACGAGGACCGCCAGGACGCGCAAAATCATTGCCTGCTCCGAGAGCAGGTAGAAGCCAGCCACGCCAGCTGCCAGAATTACCAGCGCCAGCGCAAACTTGATCTTGTCAGCCATGAAGTTCGCGATCTTTAAAGAGGGTGGCAGGGGCGGAGGGAATCGAACCCCCGACCTACGGTTTTGGAAACCGTTGCTCTACCAATTGAGCTACACCCCTGCTGCAGAAACATCAAAGCGCCTCGGTCTCCCGAAGCGCCTTGATTACAAAAGACTACCGATTACTCGATGATCTTGGCAACGACACCGGCGCCGACGGTACGACCGCCTTCACGGATGGCGAAACGCAGACCTTCTTCCATGGCGATCGGGGCGATCAGCTTGACGGTCATCTGGATGTTGTCACCCGGCATGACCATTTCAACGCCTTCCGGCAGCGAGATCGCGCCGGTCACGTCGGTCGTGCGGAAGTAGAACTGCGGACGGTAGTTGTTGAAGAACGGGGTGTGACGACCACCTTCGTCTTTCGACAGCACGTACACTTCGCCGGTGAAGTGGGTGTGCGGGGTGATGGAACCCGGCTTGCACAGCACTTGACCACGTTCGACATCTTCCCGCTTGGTGCCGCGCAGCAGGGCGCCGACGTTGTCGCCAGCCTGACCTTGGTCGAGCAGCTTGCGGAACATTTCCACACCGGTACAGGTGGTCTTGACGGTCGGACGGATACCGACGATTTCGATTTCTTCGCCAACCTTGACGACGCCACGTTCGATACGACCAGTAACGACAGTACCGCGGCCGGAGATCGAGAAGACGTCTTCCACCGGCATCAGGAACGGCTGATCAACGGCACGTTCCGGGGTCGGGATGTAGGAGTCCAGGGCATCGGCCAGACGGAAGATCGACGGTTCGCCGATTTCGGATTGATCGCCTTCCAGAGCCTTCAGGGCGGAGCCGTGAATGATCGGGGTGTCGTCGCCCGGAAAATCGTACTTGGAGAGCAGCTCGCGCAGTTCCATTTCGACGAGTTCGAGCAGTTCGGCATCGTCAACCATGTCGCACTTGTTCATGTACACCAGCACGTACGGCACACCGACCTGACGGGCCAGCAGGATGTGCTCGCGGGTCTGGGGCATCGGGCCGTCAGCGGCGGAACAGACGAGAATGGCGCCGTCCATCTGGGCAGCACCGGTAATCATGTTTTTGACGTAGTCAGCATGGCCCGGGCAATCCACGTGGGCATAGTGACGGTTGGCGGTTTCGTACTCGACGTGGGCGGTATTGATAGTAATACCGCGAGCCTTTTCTTCCGGCGCCGCATCGATCTGGTCATACGCTTTGGCGGAGCCGCCAAACTTCTTTGCCAGCACCGTGGTAATCGCAGCCGTCAGCGTGGTCTTGCCATGGTCAACGTGACCAATCGTGCCCACGTTTACGTGCGGTTTCGTACGCTCGAATTTTTCCTTAGCCATTCCAGTTCCTCAATGATCAAATAACAAAAAATCCAGAATCCAAGCTAAACGGTGGTGCCCATGGGCAGGATCGAACTGCCGACCTCTCCCTTACCAAGGGAGTGCTCTACCACTGAGCCACATGGGCCTACCTTAAAAACCCAGCCTTACCGCATCGTGGAGCGGGTGAAGGGAATCGAACCCTCGTCTTAAGCTTGGAAGGCTTCAGCTCTACCATTGAGCTACACCCGCAAAACCCAACGCCCGCAGCACAGGCCGCTACAGCATTAAATCTGGTGGAGGGGGAAGGATTCGAACCTTCGAAGGCAGAGCCGTCAGATTTACAGTCTGATCCCTTTGACCGCTCGGGAACCCCTCCGGAGAACGCAAGATTATCCGGACCCAGGCAAAGACTGTCAACCCCTAAAATAAAAAAAGCCGGCTCGAGGCCGGCTTTTCTCTGCAAAGTGCAGATTACTTCTGGGACAGCACCCAGGTAACCAGCTTCTTGGCTTCGTCATCGGTAACATTGTTCGGCGGCATCGGGATCTGACCCCAGACGCCCTTGCCGCCTGCCTTGACCTTGGCGGCCAAGGTAGCAACCGCACCCTTGTCGCCCTTGTACTTGGCAGCAACGTCCTTGTAGGCCGGGCCAACCAGCTTTTTGTCGACGGCATGGCAGGACATACAGTTCTTGGCTTTGGCCAAGGCTTCGTCGGCGTGGGCCTGGCCGGTCATCACGATGCCTGCGGCAGCCATCATGGCGATATAAACAGCTTTCATTCGTTCACTCCGTTTGTCAGGTTTATAGGTAAAAAATCAGCTTCGGATGATAAGACCCTTTCCCGTCGCGTGCAAACCGCTTCAGCAGTAGGGGATTTCGCTCACGGGAACGTCGGCCGACCGGTATCGGTGGTCAATTAACGCACACCTCGACCGGACGTTGACCGCCCCGCTCAGGAAGAGCGCGAGGACATTGCCAGGAGCGCCCCGGCCGATACGAACAAACCGCCAAAGGCGCGATTCTGCAGACGGATGGTGCGCGGATCATGCAACCAGCGCGCCAAACTCGCCGCGCCCAAGGCGTAGGTCGACATCACCATCATGTCGGTCAGGCACAGCGTCACGGCGATCAGCAAATACTGGGGCACCTGCGGCCTTGCCGGATCGATAAACTGCGGGACCAGGGCACAGATGAAGACAATTGCCTTAGGGTTGGTCAGATTGACCAGCAGTCCCTGGAAAAACAAGCCTTTATGCGTCAAAGGCACCGCATCAGCTGCCGCCGGAATGGTCGGAGCACGCCATTTCTGAATGCCCAGCCAGACCAGATAGGCGGCGCCTACGAATTTGACGATGGAAAAGGCCGTTTCGGAAGTTGCCAGCAACGCCCCCAGACCGATTGCCACGATCAGCAGATGCAGAATGATCGCCGCCTGCAGGCCGCAAATGGCCAACAATGCCGCCCGGTAGCCATGACGCAGCCCGGTACTCATGCTGATCACGGCACCCGGCCCGGGCGTGACGGCGATCAGGATCGCCGCCAACAGGAACCCGAGCCAGACCGCGAAGCTCATTTGCGACGCTGAATCTGCGTCACGTCGCGCACCGCGCCCTTGTCAGCCGAGGTCGCCATCAGCGCGTAAGCCTGCAAGGCGGCCGAAACGACACGTTCGCGGTCGACCGGCAGCCAGGCCGCATCACCCTTGGCATCCATGGCGACCCGACGCGCCGTCAGTTCGTCATCGCTAATCGCCAGATGAATGCGCCGATTCGGGATATCGATCTCGATCGTATCGCCTTCTTCGACCAGACCGATCGCGCCGCCATTCGCCGCTTCCGGCGAGGCGTGCCCGATCGACAGCCCGGAGGTGCCGCCCGAGAACCGGCCATCGGTCAACAGCGCACATTCCTTGCCCAGCCCCATCGATTTCAGATAAGAGGTCGGGTAAAGCATTTCCTGCATGCCCGGGCCGCCCTTCGGGCCTTCGTAGCGAATGACGACGACGTCACCGGCAACGATTTTCTCACCGAGAATGGCCTCCACCGCCGCATCCTGACTTTCGAAGACGCGCGCCTTGCCGGTGAATTTCCAGATCGATTCATCGACCCCGGCGGTCTTGACGATGCAGCCATCGAGGGCGATGTTGCCGTAGAGCACGGCCAGCCCTCCATCTTGCGTATAAGCATTGGCCTTGTTGCGGATGCAGCCATGCGTGCGGTCGAGATCGAGCTCGTTGTAACGGCGATCCTGCGAGAAGGCGGTCTGCGTCGGCACGCCACCCGGCGCGGCCTTGAAAAACTCATGCACCGTCACGTCATGCTCACGGACGACGTCCCAACGGTCAATGGCCTCACCCAGCGTTGCTGAATAGACCGTCGGCAAATCGCGGTGCAACAGGCCGGCGCGATCGAGTTCGCCCAAGATGCCCATGATGCCGCCGGCACGGTGCACATCTTCGATGTGGTATTCCTGGGTCGCCGGCGCCACCTTGGCCAGGCAGGGCACGCGGCGGGAAATGCGATCAATGTCCGGCATGGTGAAATCGACGCCGCCTTCGCGTGCCATGGCCAGGATGTGCAACACGGTGTTGGTCGAACCGCCCATCGACACATCGAGGGTCATGGCGTTCTCGAAGGCTTCCTTGGTGACGATCGAGCGCGGCAGCACCGACGCGTCGTCCTGTTCGTAATAGCGCTTGCACAAGTCGACGACGAGGCGGCCGGCGCGCAGGAAAAGCTGCTTGCGGTCGGCATGCGTGGCGACGACCGTTCCGTTGCCGGGCAAACTGAGACCCAGGGCCTCGGTCAGACAGTTCATCGAATTGGCGGTAAACATGCCGGAGCACGAACCGCAGGTCGGACAAGCGGAACGCTCGAAGCTCTCGACTTCCTGATCGGAAACCGACCGGTCGCCGGCCTTGATCATCGCATCGATCAGATCGACCTTGATGGTCTGGTCTTTCCAGCTGACCTTGCCAGCTTCCATCGGACCGCCGGAGACGAAGACCACCGGGATGTTCAGGCGCATGGCCGCCATCAGCATGCCCGGGGTGATCTTGTCGCAGTTGGAGATGCAGACCATGGCGTCGGCACAGTGGGCATTGACCATATATTCGACCGAGTCGGCGATCAGGTCGCGCGACGGCAAGGAATACAGCATGCCGCTGTGCCCCATGGCGATGCCGTCATCAATGGCAATCGTGTTGAACTCCTTGGCGATGCCGCCGGCCGCCTCGATTTCGCGGGCGACCAGCTGGCCCATGTCCTTCAGATGCACATGACCCGGCACGAACTGCGTAAAGGAGTTAACGACGGCAATGATCGGTTTGCCGAAATCGCCGTCCTTCATGCCGGTGGCGCGCCACAAGGCGCGCGCGCCGGCCATGTTGCGACCGTGGGTGGAAGTGCGGGAACGGTACTGGGGCATGACTATCTCCGTCAAAACTATGCGCCGGAATTCGATAACGAAAGGCGCGAACTATAATCGGCTAATTCTAGCCCACTCTAAGCCATCAATGCTTCTTCACCCCCAGTTCGACCCGGTCGCTTTTTCGCTCGGCCCACTGTCGGTGCGTTGGTACGGTTTGATGTACCTCGTTGCCTTCGTTCAGTTTATTTTGCTCGGCCGCTACCGGATCAAGACCCGCCCCGGCTTCATTACCGCCGAACAGCTCGACGATCTGCTGTTCTACGGCATGCTCGGCGTGATCATCGGCGGCCGGCTCGGCCAGGTGCTGTTTTACGAGCCGGCCTATTACTTGAGCCACCCGCTTGAGATCGTCGCCGTCTGGAAGGGCGGCATGAGCTTTCATGGCGGTTTTCTCGGGGTCTTGCTGGCCATGACACTGTGGGCGCGAAAAAATCGCCTGGCCTGGTTCGACATCACCGATTTCATCGCTCCGCTCGTCCCACTCGGCCTGGCCGCCGGCCGTCTCGGCAACTTCATCAACGGCGAACTGTGGGGCCGCGTCGCCGACGCCAGCCTGCCGTGGGCGATGATCTTTCCGCAAGCCGGCGACATGCAGCCGCGCCACCCATCGCAGCTCTATCACATCGGTCTCGAAGGCCTCGCACTGTTCATCATCCTGTGGCTCTACACCAGCCGGCCACGCGCGCGTGGCGCGGCCTCCGGCGTGTTCTTGATCGGCTACGGCGCATTCCGCTTCTTTACCGAATTTTTCCGCGAACCGGATGCCGGGATTTTCGGCCAGTCCTACACGATCAGCATGGGGCAATGGCTGTCGCTGCCGATGATCTTGATCGGTATCGGCCTGCTCCTTATGGCGCACCGACGGCGCACCTGAAGCGCCTTCCCAGGCGGCGCCGAGCCTTTATAATTATGGATTAGGTCTTTCAATTCACGACAGGAATCAAGCCATGCAACGTCCGTTCAAGGTACTCGGCATTCAGCAAATCGCCATCGGCGGCCCCTCCAAGGAAAAGCTCCGCACCTTGTGGGTCGAGAAATTCGGCCTCGAAATCACCAGCACTTTCGTTTCCGAGCGCGAGAACGTCGACGAGGACATCTGCGCCATGGGCACCGGCCCGTTCAAGGTTGAAGTCGACCTGATGCAGCCGCTCGACCCGGAAAAGAAACCGGCCGTGCACACCACGCCGCTCAATCACGTCGGCCTGTGGATCGACGACCTGCCCAAGGCCGTCGAATGGCTGTCGGCCAATGGCGTGCGTTTCGCCCCGGGCGGCATCCGCAAGGGCGCCGCCGGCTTCGACATCACCTTTCTGCACCCGAAGGGCAATGAAGAATTTCCGATTGGCGGCGAAGGCGTGCTGATCGAACTGGTCCAGGCGCCGCCGGAAGTTGTTTCCGCCTTCGCCAAACTGGCCGCGCAATAATCATCGATATGTCCGACATCCCCGAGAAGGATCTCGAGGAAACCCGTGCGGCGCTCGCCCCCACCTTGGAGGCGACCGCCGCCATCCTGCCCTGGCTGGCCAAACCACAGCCACTGCGTTTCGATGAAAAGCTCAACGAGCGCTGGATTGCCGCTTGCAGTTGTCTCGCCCTGGCCTGGTCGGATCGCTACCGCGACGATGGCAGCGCAGTGCGCAGCGCCATTTTTGCGCTCTATGGCGTGGCGCTGGAAACCGCCGATGCCGACTGCCTGCGCCTGGGTGAAGCGCTGGCCAGCGCCGCCGATCAGCTGGAACGGACGACTGCCCCGCGCCTGATTGCGGCACTGACCGCGACCATCGAGTGTCTCGGCGAAGCCGGGGGTCTGGAACACAAGGTTTTTGCCGAGCGCGCCCGTCATTTCGCCCAGCGGCTGGAGGCGACGCTGAGCGTGCGCCCGGAAGCCGGCGAGCGCTCAGCGGTGCTCGACCACTTGTTTGCCGAGGAAGCCCGGGAACACATCGAACAGATGCATGACGCGCTGGCTGCCCTGCCGCCCGATGCCTATGCACTGAAGAGTGCAGCAACGCAGATCGCCCAACAGGCGGAGCATCTCGAACTCTACGGCCTCATGCACCAAGGGCGCCAACTGGCCGATCTCGTCGGCAGCGAACTTGATCTCGACAACGATGCCGCCCGCCGGCGGATCAACGAGAGCCTGCGCCAATTGACTGCGGCGATTGCGTTGGTCGACGCCTAAACCTGGCGAAAAATGCCGAGCGCCAGGCGCCGGCCGTCGCTGAGATCGGCGACTTCAGTGGTGATTTCGACCGCCTGGACCGTGCCGTCGCTGCGCTTGATTTCCGAGAGCTGCACGGCATCGCCCAATCCATCAAGAACCTGTTGAAACTCGCGAGCCGCTTTCGCCGCGACGGATTCCGGATGCAATTGCCGGTGATGCCGACCGACCAGTTCGCGACGCGCGCAGCCAAACAGTTTTTCCGCCTGACGATTGGCATCGAGAATGACGCCACTTTCCCCGTCGGACAGCAACAGGGCGTCCCGTGAGGCACTGAATACCGCCTCCAGGCGCTCCTTGGCGCTCGCCGCCAAACGCCGCGCTTCGTCGGCCTCATACTCGACCAGCGCCAGCGTCACCAGATTGGCCACGGCATGGGCGAAGAGCCGGTGCGCCGTTACCCAGGGCTGGCGCGAGCCGACCTGTTCGAGGCGAAAAACGCCCTGCAACTCGCCGCGGATATGTATCGGCGTATCGAGCATGGCGGTTATTTTGTGCTTGGCCAGATAATCGCCGGCGAACTCGGCGGTCGATGGATGCAAGCTGGCGTCGTCGGCGGAAATGCAGTTGGCACTGCTCAAATCGATGAAATAGCGCGGGTAGCGGCTGGCCCGCACCGCCTCGCCGCGACTGTGCCGGCGCCCGGCCAATTCATAGAGATCGAGGCAGCGCAATTCCTGCTGCTGATCGGTCAACGCCCAGATGCTGACCCGCTCGATGCCCGACATCTGTGCCGCGGACTCGGTGAGGATGCTCAGCGTCATCTCGAACGAGGCCTCTTTGAAATAGGCCCCACGCGAAAGGCTGGCGACGCCTTCCTGCAATTCGGTCGGCGACATCAGCGTGAGGCTGGCGCCAGGATTCAGTACATTTTCCATAAACTCGACAAGCCGCCCACCCAAATCGGGACATGAACAGCTGTCGAGTGTACAAATGCCTGACGAATCCCAGCGTGAAAAGCTTCACATATCACGAAAGTAATGCGCCGAAAAAACAAGCAGTACTAATCTGCGCCTGGCGTGCTCTTGAAAATGAAGGCGGCCTTCTCAAGTTCGGTGATCCAGACCAGGCCATCACCATAATGGCCGGTCTGGGCGACCTCGGTAATCCGCTGAAAAATGGCCTCGGCGACGTCGTCGGGAGCAACGATCTCGATACGCACCTTGGCGGTGTAATCGGTCAGCACCTCCTTGATCGTATGCCTTGCCACATGGCGCGATGGCGCGCTGCAACCCTCGACCCGGGTAACCGTCATGCCGGGGAAACCGGGCAGGGAAACCAGTGCGTCACGCAATGCGGACAGCTTGTTGGGGCGGATGACCGCCTTGATTTCTTTCATGCTTCGACCTCCTCATCGTCAAACCAGCGGTAAATGGTTGGCAAAACCAGCAGCGTCAGCAAGGTGCAGGTGATCAACCCGCCGATGACGACAATCGCCAGCGGCCGCTGCACTTCCGAACCCGGCCCGTTGGAGAACAGGAAGGGAATCAGGCCAAGCATGGCGACGGTTGCCGTCATCATTACCGGCCGGAAACGCAGTGATGCTCCTTCGATCACCGCCTCACGCACGGTGCGTCCTTCCTGACGCAAGCCGCGAATATACGAGACGAGCACGACACCGTTGAGCACGGCGATGCCCCACAGCGCGATAAAGCCGACCGAGGCCGGCACCGACAGGTATTCCCGGCTGACGAACAGACCGACGATGCCGCCGATCGAGGCGAAGGGCAGCACGGTAATGATCAGTGTGGCGAAACGCAGCGAATTGAAGAGCAGGAACAGCAGGAAGAAAATGGCCGCAATGGTGATAGGGATAATCACCGTCAGGTGGCCAAGCGCCCGCTCCATGTTCTGGAACTGACCGCCCCACTCGAGGTAATAGCCTTCCGGCAACTTGATCTCCTGCCCGACCTTTTGCTGCAGTTCGGCGACGAAACTGCCGAGGTCGCGATCCTTGACGTTGACGCCGACGACGATGCGACGCTTGCCGAGCTCACGCGAAATCTGGGCCGGACCATCCATGACCTTGATTTGCGCAACGTCGGCCAGGCGGGCCTGGGCGCCGTTCGGCGAGGTGATCAGGACGTTCGAGATCGCCTCGACATTATTCCGGAAGCGCTCCGGCAGCCGAACAACCCCGGGGAAGCGACGCTCGCCTTCGAAGATTTCCGTCGCCACCTTGCCGCCAATCGCCGTTTCCAGCAGATCGTTGACATCCGAGACGTTGATGCCGAGCCGGGCAATGGCCTGCCGGTCGATTTCGACCGACAGATACTGCTGGCCGCTGATCCGCTCGATGCGCAAATCCTGCGCGCCGGGCAGCGCCTGCGCCACCTTGCCGATCTGGCCGGCAATTTTTCGCAGTTGATCGAGATCGTCACCAAACACCTTGACGGCAATGTCCGAACGAACCCCGGTCACCATCTCGTCGACCCGGTCGGAAATCGGCTGGGCCATGACGATCTGCACGCCGGGCAAGACTTTCAGCTTGTCGCGCATGGCATCCTGAATATCATCCTGGTTCCAGCCCGACGGCCACTCGCTGCGCGGCTTCAGGCTGACGATGGGGGTCGATTCGTTCGGCCCCTGCGGATCGGCCGGCGACTCGCCCCGGCCGACGCCGGAGACCGCCGATTTGACGCCGGGCACCTGCATGACCAGGCGCATCGCCTCCATTTCCATCTTGATCGATTCGTCGAGGGAGATGTTCGGCACCCGGTTGATGCCGGGCACCACCGAGCCTTCCTTCATTTCCGGAATGAACGCGGTGCCGAGGAAGGGCAGGACGCCGACCGTCGCGACGAAAGCCGCGACAGCCAGGGTAACGGTCTTCTTCTCGTTGCCCAGCGTCCAGTGCAGCAGCTTCATGTAGCGCTTCTTCATCGCGGCGATCAGCTTGGTGTCGTGATCGCCATCATGGACCGGCGGCTTGAGCAGGTAGGTCGACATCACCGGCGTCAGGGTCATCGACAGGATCAGCGAAATGCCTAGCGCAATGGCAATGGTGTAGGCGAGCGGCGCAAACATCTTGCCTTCCATGCCCTGCAGCGTCATCAGCGGCAGGAACACCAGGATGATGATGCCGACGCCGAAGATGACCGGCGTCGCAACTTCGACCACCGCCCGCAATATCACCCGCAACTGGCTTTCGCCGGATTTGGCCTGGCGGCCGAGCTGGAGGAAGGCATTCTCGACCACCACCACCGAACCATCGACCATCAGACCGATGGCGATCGCCAGACCGCCCAGCGACATCAGGTTGGCCGAAATACCCAACTGGTTCATCGCCATGAAGGTCAGCAGCGGCGTCAGCACCAGGGTGGCGACGACGATCAGCGAGGAGCGGACATCGCCGAGAAAGAGGAACAGCACGACGACGACGAGCACGACGCCTTCCAGCAAGACCTTGGTGACGGTCCACAAGGCGGCATCGACGAGTTCGGAACGGTCGTAGTAGGCGGTGATTTTCAGGCCTTCCGGCAACATGCCCTTGGCGTTGATCTCATCGACTCGCGCCTTGATCAGGCCGACCACCGCCTTGGCGTTGCCGCCGGCGGTCATCATCACCACACCGCCAACCGCCTCGGTCACCCCATTCTTGATCACCGCGCCCTGGCGTACCTCGTGGCCGATCTCCACCTCCGCGACATCGCGGACATAGACCGGCACGCCGTCCTTTTCGCGCAGCACGATGGCGCGCAGGTCTTCCAGGTCACGGACCAGGCCGACGCCGCGAATCAGGTACTGCTCGGCGAATTGCGGCAGCACACCGCCGCCGGCATTGGCGTTGTTGCGCCCGACCGCCTGATAGACGTCGGCCACCGACAAGCCGTAATGGCGCAACTTGTCGGGGTTGACCAGCACCTGGTACTGCTTGGCGTAGCCACCCTGGGAATTGATCTCGGCCACCCCGGGAATTGAGCGCAACAACGGCCGGACCACCCAATCCTGGGCAATCCGGCGCTGCATCAGCTCTTCCGGCGTCAAGGTCCGGTCGCCATCGTCCGGGCGTTCCAGCGTGTATTGATAGACCTCGCCGAGGCCGGTCGATACCGGCCCGAGCACTGGCGTGATGCCCTGCGGCAGGCGCGAACCGACTTCGAGCAGGCGCTCCATGACCAACTGGCGGGCAAAATAGACATCCGTCTTATCGTTGAAGACCAGGGTGATCAACGACAGGCCCGGCTTGTTCAAGGAGCGCATTTCCTCCAGCCCGGGCAGGCCGGTCATCGCCACTTCGAGCGGCACGGTGGCAAAGCGCTCGACCTCTTCTGGCGAGCGCCCTTGCGCCTCGGTGGCGATCTGGACCTGGACATTGGTGACATCGGGGAAGGCATCAACCGACAGCTTGCGTGCGGCATCCATGCCAAACACAAAAAGCACGATGGCGATGACGACGACAATCAGGCGCTGCTTGAGCGCCGCACGAACTAATGACTCGATCACGCGCCCTCCATTTCCTTGCGATTACGCTCGTTGTTCAGGTGGAAAGCGCCGTCGATGACCAGCTTTTCCTGGCCTTTCAGGCCAGACAGCACGACCCGCCGTCCGCCCTGCTCCGGCCCCAGCTTGACCTTGAGCAGCCGGAACGCCCCGTCCCCCTCGGCGACGAAGACGTGGTCTTCGTCGTTCTCGCGCACCACGGCGCTGGCCGGCACGACCAGGCGGTCGACGGCCTTCGCCTCGATCAGCATGGTGGCCAGCATGGCCGGCTTCAAACGGCCATCGGCATTATCGAGTTCGGTCCGCACCAGCACGGTCCGGGTGTCCGGATCGATCGTCTGGCCGACGAAAATCAGCTTGCCGACCAGCTTCTCATTACCCAGCGCCGGCACTTCGATGTTGACGATCTGCCCGGTCTTGACCTGGCTGACCTGCTGCTCCGGCACCTGGGCCACCGCCCACAACCGGGTCAGATCGGCGACGACAAAGAGCGCATCGGCCGGCTGGACGACCTGTCCCTGCGCCAGCTTGCGCTCGACAACCACGCCGCCCAGACTGGCCACTACCGGCGTCACCGAATCGACGGCGCCCTGCTTGGCCAAACGGTCGATGGCCGCCGGGCTGACGCCGAGCAGTTGCAACTGGTCGGCGGCGGCCCGGGTTTCGGCCAGCGAAATCTGGTGTTCGCTTTCGCGCCGCTGCAATTCAGCGGCACCGATCACATCGGCCTGGAACAGCGCCTTCGCCCGTTCGGCGTTGCGCCGGTTCAGCTCGAGTTGGGCGCGCGCCTTGAGGTAGGCCAATTGCTGACTGGACAGTTCGCTGCTGTTCAGACGCGCCAGGACCTCGCCCTTTTTGACCGCTTGGCCAAGCAGGGCGTCGATCTGGGTGACCCGCCCGGTTACCGTCGCCCCGATCCGCGCCAGACGCTGTTCGTCAAAATCGATCTTCCCGGCCACCCGCAAGGTTTCCGCGACCGGCTCGGTAGTGACCTGGTGCAGCTTGAGCTGCGCCAACAGTTCCGGGGCCGGTGTGACGACCGCCGGATCGGCAACCGGGGCTGCGGCCCCCGGCGCATCCTCCTTGTCGCAGCCAAGCAGCAGCGCCGCGCTCAACAGTAAAACCAACGCATTTTTCATTCTGTTTTTTCTCCGGGAGTCGCCCGCAGCCTTTCAATATCAACCCAGGCCGCTGCCAGTTCGTAGGCAGCGGCAATCAATTCGGAACGCGCCGCGCGATAAACGCGCTGGGCATCGAGCACTTCGAGGAAACCGCGCTCGCCAAAGCGGTAGGCCGATTCGGCCACCTTCAGGGCCGCCTGGGCCTGCTTGACGATGCCGCCTTCCAGCGCGGTGACCTGCGCCTCGGCGATTTCATATTGCTGATAGGCCACCTGCAGCGCCTGGCCCAGCGAAAACTCCTGGGCCTCCAGCTCGTTGCGGCTCCGCGCCAGTTGCGCCGCCGCTTCGCCGACCGGTCCGCGTCGCCGATCCCAGAGCGGAATCGAGACGACGACGCCGAACTTCGAAGTGCGCATGTCGTGGTCTTCATCGACGCTGGCCTTCAGCGCCAGGTTGGGCCAGCGCTGGGCTTTCTCGAAATCAAGCTGACGCTGGGCGCGGCGCATTTCGGCACGGGCTCGCGCCAAATCGGGGCTGTTTTCCGCCAGTTGCTTGCTCAGGCCGGGCAGCGGCGGCAGATCGGGCACATCCCTGAGTCGCCCGCTCAGCGTAAAGTCAGCCGGCAGCGCATTGCCGACCGCCTGGCGCAGCAAGGAGCGCGACTGCTCAACGCGAAAGCCCGCGGCTTGGGCGGTTTTCCGGGCCATCAGCATTTCCGCATCGGCCTTGATCAGCTCGAAACGCGGTGCCTCGCCGACCTCGACGCGCAAGGCAATCCGCGAGCGCACATCGTCCATCAGCGCAGCATCCTCCAAGGCGTTCTGCAACTCGACCTGACGCCGCAACACTTCGAAGTAGCGCATGCGCAGACGGGCCAGGATGTCGGCCTCGAAAGCCCGGGTGGCCGCCACGGTGACATCCAGCCCGGCCTCGGCCGCTCCGATCCGGGCACCCCGACGCCACGGCATGTCGAGCGGCTGGGTCAAGGTCAGGCTGCGGGCATCGCCCGGATTACCGGCCGCCCCTCGCGAACGTGCCGTACCGGCGAGGAACTCGACTTCGGGATTGGCGAAGGCGCCGGCGCTGTCGATCGCCGAACGTGCCGCCGTTACCTGATCGCGGGCGGCGAGAACCGCCCGGCTCGATTCCATGGCCAACGCTTCCAGATGCGGCAGGTCATAGGCCGGCTGGGCGAAGGCGAGGCTGGCGCTCAAGCCCAGTCCGAGAGCGATTAATTTTGTGCAGCGCATCATGGTTTTGTATTGGCTAACTCGCATGCCTTTCAGCACCCGCTCAGCGCGACTGGGCCAGCGCAGCGATACGCTCTTCCAGCGGTGGATGGGTCGAAAACAGTGCCATCCAGCCCTGACCACCGGCGATCCCTGAGGCCGCCATGTTCTGCGGCAGGGGTTCGGTGTGCAGATTGCCCAGGCGACGCAGCGCGTTCTGCATCGGCAACGGCGAACGCATCAACTGCGCCGCCCCGGCATCAGCCCGAAACTCGCGCTGCCGCGAGAACCAGGCGACGATGATGCTGGCCAGAACACCGAACACCACTTCGCAGATCATGCTGGTCACCATGTAGCCGACGCCGGGGCCGCTGCTCTCCTGGTCGTTCTTGCGCAGGAAGGAATCGACCAGATAGCCGACGACCCGCGACAGGAAGATCACGAAAGTGTTCACGACGCCCTGGATCAAGGTCAGCGTCACCATGTCGCCGTTGGCGATGTGGGCAATCTCATGGGCCAGCACCGCTTCCGCTTCTTCCCGCGTCATGCTGGCGAGCAAGCCGGTGGACACGGCAACCAGCGAACTGTTTTTGCTGGCGCCGGTAGCGAAGGCGTTCGGCTCGCCATCGTAAATCGCCACTTCCGGCATCGGCAGGCCGGCCCGTTCGGCCAGACGGGCCACGGTATCGACCAGCCAGACCTCGGTCGAACTGCTCGGCGACTCGATGACGCGCGCCCCGGTGCTCCACTTGGCCATCATTTTCGACATCAGCAGCGAAATGAAGGAGCCGCCGAAGCCGATCACGGCAGCGAAGACGAGCAGCATGCCAAGATTGAGGCCGTTGGCGGTCAGGAAGCGATTGACGCCGAGCAGGCTGGTGACCAGACTGAGGACCAGCATTACGGCAAGATTGGTAGCAAGGAAGAGTAGAACGCGTTTCATGGCGAACTCCTAAATGAGGGAAACAGCGGAATAATATTGCATTGCACACTACGGTAAAATCACATCTAACTTGACAATTACATCGGTTTTTTCTGCAAAACAACCATGACGCCACTCAATTACAAGCACCTCCACTATTTCTGGGTCGTCGCCCAGGAAGGCAGCATCACCCGTGCCGCCGAACGCCTCGGGCTGGCCGTGCAGACGATCAGCGGCCAGCTGTCGCTGCTCGAACGCCAGTTGGGCAAAGCCCTGTTCAACAGCCAGGGGCGCGGCCTCGTGCTGAGCGAGGCGGGACGGGTGGCGCTCGGCTACGCCGACCAGATATTCCAGTTGGGCGACGCACTGGTCGATGCCGTCCAGGCCAGCGGCAGCGAATCGACGCTGCGTCTGCGCACCGGGATTTCCGACGGCATCCCGAAACTGCTTGCCTATCGGCTGCTCTCGTCGGTCACCAGCATGCCGGTCGACGTCCGGCTGATCTGCGATGAGGGCGAGTTCGAGAGCTTGCTCGCCGAGCTCGCCCTGCACCGCCTCGATGTCGTGCTCACCGACCGGGCGGCGCCGGTCGGCGGCAATCTGAAGGTCTTCAGCACACGCCTGGGCGACTTCGAAAACGGCCTGTTCGCCACGCCCGATTTGCTTGAGCGTTATCAGGCCGGTTTCCCGAAAAGCCTGGATGGCGCACCGCTGCTGCTGCCGACCCGGCACAACGCCCTGCGCGGGCGGATCGACCGCTGGCTGGAAAGTACCGGAATCCGCCCGAAAATCGTTGGCGAGTTCGAGGACAGCGCCTTGCTCAACACCTTTGGCCGCGGCGGACTCGGCATCTTTCCGGCGCCGCTGGTTCTTGCCGAACAGATCGCAAGCCAGCTCAACGCCCGCGTACTCGGCCCGATGACCGGCGTCAGCGAGCAGATTTACGCCATCTCCAATGAACGCCGCATCCGCCATCCGGCCATCGAGGTCCTCTGCGCCGCCTCGGCACAAGTCCAGTCCGGGCCGGGGGTATAATCAATTCCCCCCCAACGCACCGCGAAATAAAACAAATCCCATGCCGATGTTTCA
This sequence comes from Azonexus sp. IMCC34842, assembly GCF_050368855.1. Lineage (GTDB taxonomy): Bacteria > Pseudomonadota > Gammaproteobacteria > Burkholderiales > Rhodocyclaceae > Azonexus > Azonexus denitrificans_A. The sequence continues at coordinate 3,593,450 of NZ_CP178449.1, forward strand.
CAAGACTTTCCTCTTCGTACTCAGCCTCTTTTTCGCCGCCCAGGCCGCCGCCCAGCAACTGCCCATCCCGCCGTCGCTAGCCGCCAAATCCTGGCTGTTGCTGGAAACCGGCTCCGGCCAGATCTTGAGCGCGGAGTTGCCGGACGAACGCCTTGAGCCGGCCTCCCTGACCAAACTGATGACCGCCTACCTGACCTTCTCGGCCATGCGCCAGAAGACCATTGCCCTCAGCCAGTCCCTGCCGGTCTCGGAAAAAGCCTGGCGGACCGGCGGTTCGAAGATGTTCGTCCGGGTCAACACCCAGGTGCCGGTCGAAGACCTGATCAAGGGCATGATCGTCCAGTCGGGTAACGACGCCTGCGTCACGCTGGCCGAAGGCATTGCCGGCAGCGAGGAAAACTTCGCCCAGATGATGAACCGCGAAGCACAGCGCCTGGGGATGAAAAACTCCAGTTTCCGCAACTCAACCGGCCTGCCCGATCCGCAGCATTACACCACCGCCCGCGACCTTTCCGTTCTGGCCAGCGCGCTGATTCATGACTTCCCCGAGGAATACAAAAAGTATTACTCGATGAAGGAATTCCGCTACAACAACATCACCCAGCCCAACCGCAACCGCCTGCTCTGGGTCGACCCCACCGTCGATGGCGTCAAGACCGGCCACACCGATGCCGCCGGCTATTGCCTGATTTCCTCGGCGCAGCGCAACAAGCGCCGCCTGCTCTCCGTCGTGCTGGGCACCAGCTCCGACTCGGCGCGCGCCAGCGAATCCCTGAAACTGCTCAACTGGGGCTTCACGGCCTACGACGCCGTCAAGCTCTACGCCGCGAATCAGCCGGTCTCGTCGCTGCGTGTCTGGAAGGGCGCCCAGAAGGAAGCCAAGGCTGGTTTCCCCGCCGACCTGATGGTCGCCGTACCGAAGGGTTATGCCGACAAGGTGCAGGCCCAGTTTATCTCGCAACAACCGTTGATGGCCCCGGTCCAGATCGGCCAGAAAGTCGGCGTGGTCAAGGTCAGCATCGATGGCAAGGCCTACGGCGAATATCCGGTCAGCGCCCTTGAAAATGTGCCGGTCGCCGGCATCTTCGGTCGCACCATCGATACTGTAAAACTCTGGTTCAACTAAGACCCATGACCCCTTACGTCGCTGATCCCGTTTATCTGAACGGTCAATTCCTGCCCCTGGCCGAGGCCGGCATCTCGCCGCTCGACCGCGGTTTTCTCTATGGCGACGGGGTTTATGAGGTCATTCCGGTTTACTCCCGACGCGCCTTTCGCAGCGACGAACACCTGCGGCGCCTGCAAGCGACGCTGGCCGGCATCAAGCTGGCCAATCCGCTCGATCTCGCCGGCTGGACAGCGGTCGTCGAGCAGTTGATCGGCAGCGCACCGTGGGATGACCAGTCGATCTACCTGCAGGTCACGCGCGGCGCCGACAACAAACGCGACCACGCCTTCCCGCCGGCCAGCGTGCCGCCGACGGTCTTCGCCTTCGCTTCGCCGCTGGTCACTCCGTCGGCCGAAACGCGGGCCCAGGGCGTCGCGGCGATCACTGTGGCCGACCAGCGCTGGGCGCGTTGCGACCTCAAGGTCATTTCGCTGCTCGCCAACGTGCTGGCCCGCCAGCAGGCGATCGAGGCCGGCTGCGCCGAAGCGCTGCTGGTCCGCGACGGCTACCTGAAGGAAGGCGCCGCCTCGAACATCTTCCTGGTCAAAAACGGCGTGCTGCTTGCGCCGCCGAAGACGCAGCTGATGCTGCCCGGCATCACCTACGACGTCATCCTTGAACTGGCCGACCTCCACGGTCAAGCCATCGAAGTCCGCGAGATCCAGGAAATTGAACTTCGTACCGCCGACGAGGTCTGGATGACCTCGTCTACCAAGGAAATCCTGGCGATCACGACCCTCGACGGTAGCGCTGTCGGCACCGGCCAACCCGGCCCGATCGGCGAAAAGATGTGGCGGTGGTATCAGGATTTCAAAAACACGGTCATGCGCAAAGGCTGAAATGGCTTCCTACAAGGACACCCTTCTCGAATTCCCCTGCGACTTTCCCCTGAAGATCATGGGCAAGGCGGAGGAGACGCTCGCCCAGGTCGTTCTCGAAATCGTCACCCGACATGCCCCGGACTTCGACGCGGCGCGGATGGAAATGCGTGCCAGTTCGGGCGGCAACTACCTCAGCCTGACCTGCACCGTGATTGCCACCTCAAAGCCGCAGCTTGATGCGCTGTACACCGAGTTGAGCGGCCACCCCCTGATCAAAGTGGTGCTGTGAGGTACCGAGCAGGGGCAAGGCTGTGAACCTGCTGGTCAAACGGCTTGGCCGGGTCGACTACGCCCCGACTTTTCAGGCCATGCAGGATTTCACCGCCAGCCGCCAGCCGAACACCGCGGACGAGCTGTGGATCGTCGAACACCCGCCGGTGTACACGCTCGGCCAGGCCGGCAAGCCGGAACACATCTTGCGCGACATCGGCATCCCCATCGTCAAGATCGACCGCGGCGGCCAGGTCACCTATCACGGCCCTGGCCAGGTGGTGATCTACCTGCTGCTCGACCTGCCCCGCCTGAAAATCAAGGTCCGTGAATTGGTCACCGCCATCGAACAGGCGGTCATCGACCTGCTCGCCGCCCATGGCGTCAGCGCCGAACGGCGCGCCGGGGCGCCCGGCGTCTACGTCGGCGAAGCCAAGGTCGCGGCACTCGGCCTGCGCATCCGCAATGGCTGCTCCTACCATGGCGTTTCGCTCAATGTCGATATGGATCTTTCCCCATTTACCGCCATCAACCCCTGCGGCTATGCTGGACTGGAAGTAGTCCAGACCAAGGATCTGAACATCCCGCTCACCGTCCGCGAGGCCGGCGAACAACTCTCCCAACATCTACTGCAGCAACTGGACAAACAACATGGCTGACAACGTAGGCAGCGCGAAGCAAAAAGGCGTCAAACAAAAAGGCGAACTGAAGACCGCGCGCATCCCGATCAAGATCATCCCGGTCGATCAGCCGCTGAAAAAGCCCGACTGGATACGCGTCAAGGCCGGCAACAGCGCCGGCCGCTTCGGCGAAATCAAATCCATGCTGCGCGAACGCAAGCTGCACACCGTCTGCGAAGAAGCGACTTGCCCGAACATCGGCGAATGTTTCGGCCGTGGCACCGCAACCTTCATGATCCTCGGCGACATCTGCACCCGCCGCTGCCCGTTCTGCGACGTCGGCCACGGCCAGCCCTTGCCGCCCAACCCGGACGAGCCGCGCCAGCTCGGCGAATCGGTCGCCGCGCTGAAACTCAAATATGTCGTGATCACCAGCGTCGACCGCGACGACCTGCGCGATGGCGGTGCCCAGCATTTCGTCGACGTGATCGGCCAGGTGCGTGAGCTGTCGCCGAGCACGACCATCGAAACGCTGGTGCCGGACTTCCGCGGCCGGATGGAGGTCGCCCTCGACGTCCTCGGCGGCGCCCTGCCCGATGTTCTCAACCACAACATGGAAACCGTGCCCCGCCTCTACAAGCAGGCCCGTCCGGGCGCCGATTACGCACACTCGCTGGAATTCCTCAAGCAGTTCAAGGCACGCTATCCGAACGTTTCCACCAAGTCCGGCCTGATGGTCGGGCTCGGCGAAACCGACGAGGAAATTCTCGATGTCATGCGCGACCTGCGCGCCCACGATGTCGAAATGCTGACCATCGGCCAGTACCTCGCCCCGACCGGCCATCACCTGCCGGTCGTCCGCTACGTACCGCCCGATACTTTCAAGATGTACGAAGCAGAAGCCAAGAAAATGGGCTTCACCGGCGCCGCCTGCGCCCCGATGGTCCGTTCCAGCTACTGGGCAGATGAGCAAGCGCATTCTGCCGGGATCAATCCGCTCAGTTGAACGGCCCCCGCGGCTTTCAGGCCGCCGCCTGGATTAAACGCAACAATGGCGCTCCGCGGAGCGCCATTGTCATTTCCGGCCAGCTGATTATTTGGCCGGCGGCGGTGGCGGCGGAGCGCCCGGCGGCGGTGGTGGAATACCGGCATCGGCGGCCCGTACCGGCCGGGAATAGCTGACATTGGCTGGCACCGGCACGCGATGCCCCTTGGCGTACATGCACTGGATGTAGGCATTGTCGTACTGGCGCTGGGTACCGATACCCGAACTGCGCGCCGCATCGCTGCCGACCGCACTGCCCATCAGCAAGCCGGCGCCGGCACCGACCGCGGCGCCATCACGGCCACCGCCGATCGCCGCCCCGGCCAGCGCGCCAACCGCCGTGCCGACCGCGGCACTGGTCACCGCCGACTGCCGCGCGGCCTGTTCGGCTGTCTTGCCGCCGATCTGGACATAGGCGAATTGCCGGCACAGCGCATCATCGTCGCGGAAGCGTTCCAGCGTCTGTCCGGTGCCAGGCAAGACCATTACATCGGGTCCGTTTGGCATGACCGTGCACGCCGTCAGGAAAACCACGCCGAATACGACGGGCGCCCGGTAAAACACACTCATTTTATTTGCCATGCTGATCACCTTGCCGGTTGCGGCAAGACCTTCTGCCAACCGCCCGGACATTCCTGAACATAAGGATAGTAGCCCTTGGCAGCGGCGCAGTAATACCAGTATTGCTGGGCTGCTGCGGCCGGCTCGGCGGGCGCTTCGTATTGTTCGACGTAGACCGGCGGCGGCGAGGGCCGCACGACGATGACCTGGGGCGGATAATAGAACGGCGGCGGATAGCCCCAGAACGGATTCACATAAACGCCGACCTGCCCTCGGGCACCATGGGCCAAGGCCCCGCCGATTCCGGCGAAGCCGAGAACCAGCAAGGCCAGCAGCAGTTTTTTCGCTTTCATCATCACACCCGATCGTCCTGATACTCGCTATTCACAATAGCGAATTATCAGGCGACCGGATGAATTAAATTGCTACATTTTGTAAGCAGGCTGGGCGCTCGATGCTTTCCAGTTGCTGGTCGCCGTAGCGGGTCGGTAGCGAGACGCCCTCAGAGCAGGTTCATCCGCTTGGCCGACTCGCGCAACTCGCTGCGAAAATCCGGGTGGGCGATGCCGATCAGGGCGGCACAACGCTGCTGCGCCGTCTTGCCGCGCAACTGGGCGACGCCATACTCGGTGACGACGTAGTTGATGTCGTTCTTGCTGGTCGTCACATGGGTGCCCGGCGAGAGGGTCGGGACGATGCGCGAAATGGTGTCGTTCTTGGCCGTGGACGGCAGAACGATGAAGGCCTTCCCGCCGTTCGAACGGTTCGCCGCACGGACAAAATCGCTCTGCCCACCGGTACCGGAATACGGGGCGAACCCGAGACTCTCCGAACCGCACTGCCCGATGAAGTCGATCTGCATCGTCGCGTTGATGGCATGCAGGTTGTCGTTCTGACCGGCCAGGAACGGGTCATTGGTGAAATCGACGGGATGCATTTCGAGCGAAGGATTGCGATGCATGAACTGATACAGCTTCTTGGAGCCGAGCGCGAAGGTCGCCAGCATCTTGCCCGGGTGGTAGTTCTTCTTCCGGTTGGTGATGACGCCGGCCTCGACCAGGGTCATGATGCCATCGCCGACCATTTCGGTATGGATGCCGAGATCGTGCTTGTGCGTCAGCTGCATCACCACGGCATCCGGAATGCCGCCATAGCCGATCTGCAGGGTCGCGCCATCGGGAATCATCTCGGCGACATACTTGCCGATCGCCTCCTGGACCGGGCCGATTTTCGGCAGGCCGACTTCCAGGATCGGATCTTCGCTCTCGGTCAGCGCGGTGACCTGGGAAATGTGAATATGGCAATTGCCGTTGGCGAACGGCACGTTCGGATTGACTTCGAGGACCACCGCACGGGCCTTGGCAATGGCGGCCATGGTGTAGTCAGGAGCCAGGGAAAGCGAGAAGTAGCCGTGCTCGTCCATTGGCGATACCAGCGAAAAAACGACATCGGCCGGAGAAAGATTGCGATTGATCAGCACCGGCAGTTCGGAGAAGAAGGCCGGGATATAGTCAATCCAGCCAGCCTGGCCGCCCGGGCGAGTCACGCCACTGAAAAAATAGGCCGAGTGCCGTACGTGCTCCGCCGTTTCCGGGTCCAGATATCCATACTTGCGAACCGGCAGAATCTGCGAAATCTGTACGTCGCGAAAATCGCGACGCGCTTCGGAAAGCGCCGTCAGCAAGGCCGGGGGTTCGCCCACGGCGGTCGGCACGACGATCGTGTCGCCATTCTTGACCACCCGGATGGCATCGGTGGCAGGCATGCGTTTTTGCTGATACAGCGACTGAACGGACATACGACTATCTCCAATAATTGTTTTGAAAAACTACGATGCTCGCATAGCGATCAGCGCAAATTGCTGACCAGGATCAAAAGGACGAGTTTATTGCAACGCAACAATCACGGCTTGCGGTTGCTCCCCGCCACCATCCGGATTTCAAACAGCCGGCATTCGAGCGGGCCGTTGAACAGCGGCGTTTTGCGACTGGGTTTGAGACCGACCAGCTTGGGCAGACGCAGGTCGGCGGTAAAGAAGAAACAGTTCCAGCCGGCCCAGTATTTCTTCAGGGCCGAACCGAGTTGCGGATAGAACTCGGCCAGTTCTTCCTGCTCGCCGATCCGCTCGCCGTAGGGCGGATTGGCGACGAGGATACCGTGCTCGGTGAGCGGCTGGACCTCCAGCACATCGGCGTGATCGACCGTGACCACGCCGCCGAAGCCAGCCTCCTGCAAATTGCGGCGGGTCGCCCGGACGGCCTTTTCATCGCTGTCGTAGCCGCGAATGTCCATCGGCTCTGCCGGCTTGCAGCGCAACTCGGCTGCCCTCCGGATATCGGCCCAGTTCAGGGCCTCGAATTTGCCGAGCAGTTCGAAGGCAAAGCCGCGATCCAGGCCCGGCGCCCGGTCAAGCGCCATCTGCACGGCTTCGAGCAGGAACGTACCGCTGCCGCACATCGGATCGATCAGCGGCGTACCAGGCTGCCAACCGGTCAGTTTCAGGATGCCGGCCGCCAGATTTTCCTTCAGCGGCGCATCCACGCTGGCCTTGCGGAAACCACGCTGCCACAAGGGCTGACCGGAGGTATCGAGGTACAGCGTGCACTCGTTCTCGCTGAGGAAGACATGGACGCTGACATCGGGATTGCGCGTCTCGATATTCGGCCGCTCGCCGAGATCCTCGCGGAAGCGGTCGCAGACGGCGTCCTTGACGCGCAGCGTGACGAAGTCGAGCGACTTGAGCGGACACTTGATCGCCGTCGTCACGACACGCATCGTCCGCGATACGGCAAAGTGATTCGGCCACAACTGGCGGACGGCCAGCCGGTAGATATCCTCTTCCTTGGCGTAGGGCCCCTTGACGATATGCCAGAGGATGCGCGTCGCCAGCCGGGATTCCAGATTGGCCCGATAACAGACCGACCAGTCCCCGGCAAAAAATACGCCGCCGTGCGTCGTGCGCAGTTCGCTGGCGCCAACGCCAGCCAGTTCGGCGAGGAGCAGTTCTTCCAGCCCGCGCGGGCAGATTGCAAAATATTTATTCATCAGAAAGGCTTCAGGACAGCGAGAAAGACCACGGCGAACAAGACGACCACCGGCATTTCGTTATAGAAACGGAACCAGACATGGCTACGGGTATTGCGCCCGGCGCGAAAGGCGTTCAACAGCACGGCGCAATGCACGTGGTAAGCGACAAGCAAGGCGACCAGCGCAGTCTTGGCATGCAGCCAGCCACCGGAAAAACTATAGCCAAACCATAACCACAGGCCAAGCAGCACCGCCAATATGCCGAGCGGCGTCATGAACTTGAACAGTTTGCCGGCCATCAACAGCAGGCGATCGCGCTCAGCCGGACTGTCGGCCGGCACCATGGCCAGATTGACGAAAATTCGCGGCAGGTAGAACAGCCCGGCAAACCAGGCGACAACCAGTGAAATATGAAGCGCTTTCACGACGAGCATGCATTTCTCCTTGAGCGAAGGGCCTCTGCTATCCCGTCGTCGATCGTCGGGTACGCGAAGCTTAATTTGAGTTCTTTCTTGATTCTACGATTGCCGATCCGCCGCGATTCGCGCATGAATGACATCTGCACCGGCGACAAGGTCTTCTCGGCCTGGTCACGGGTGATGCGCGGCGCTCGGGGCAAGGCAAAAGCATCGGCGACCCGGTCGAAATACTCGGCCATGCGCAGAGCGGAATCATCGACCGCATTGTAGGCGCGGTTGGCTCCGCCGTGGCGCAACGCGGCAACGCAGGCGGCGGCCAGATCGTCGGCGTGAATATGATTGGTGAACACATCATCGGCCGCAACGAGGGCCGGCAGGCCCTTGTGCAGACGCTCGACGGGCAGGCGATCCGCCGCGTAAATGCCGGGCGCCCGCAGGATCGAGACCTGGACGCCAGTCTGCTTGCCCCAGCGGCGCAGGCAACGTTCGGCATCGACCCGTCGGCCGGCCCGCGCGCTTTCCGGATTCAGGCGGCGCGTTTCATCGATCGAGGCCCCGGCACAATCGCCGTAAACCCCCGTCGTGCTTACGTAAACCAGCCGGCGTGGTAGACTTTTGCTCTTGCCCAAGGCGGCCAGCAGGTTGCGGGTGCGCGTATCCCTCGGCCCTTCGGCCGGCGGTGGTGCCAGATGCAGAACCAGATCGGCCAGGCCGCTCAGACGCTGCAAGCTGGCCCGGTCGTCAAGATCAGCCACCACCGGTTTGGCGCCGGCGTTACGCCACGCGACGGCCCGGCCTGAATCGCGCAACAAGGCGTAGACACGATAGCGGCGGGCAAGGCGGGAGAGAATGCGGCGGGCCACGTCCCCGCTGCCGACAATCAGGATTTTTTGCACGCCGGCATTGTAGCCGACGACCAAGGGGAACCAATGAGCTACCAGATTACTGTCCAGCCCAGCGGACGTCAGTTCGCCGCCGAAGCCGATGAAACGCTGCTCGACGCCGCCTTGCGCCAGGGCCTGACCCTGCCCTACGGCTGCAAGGATGGCGCCTGCGGCGCCTGCAAAGGCAAGGTGCTGGCCGGCAGCGTCGAGCACGGCAAAGCCCAGGAGCATGCGCTGAAAGAGAGCGAAAAGGCCGCCGGTCTGGCGCTCTATTGCTGCGCCACGGCCAAGTCGGATCTGGTCATCGAATGCAAGCAGCTCGGCTCGGTCAACGACATTCCGGTCAAGACCCTGCCCTCGCGCATCGAAAAGCTGGAAAAGCTGGCGCCGGACGTCATCGAAATGCACCTGCGCCTGCCGGCCAATGAACGCCTGCAATTCTGGGCCGGCCAATACATCGACATTCTGCTCAAGGATGGCAAGAAACGCAGTTTCTCGCTGGCCAACGCGCCGCACGACGACGCCGTGCTGCAACTGCACATCCGCCACGTGGCGGGTGGCCTGTTTACCGAGCAGGTGTTCTCGACGATGAAAGTGCGCGACATCCTGCGCTTCAATGGTCCGCACGGCAGTTTCTACCTGCGCGAAGACTCGTCGAAGCCGATGATCCTGCTGGCCGGCGGCACCGGTTTCGCGCCGATCAAGGCGATTGTCGAACACGCCATCGCCGAGCAGTGCCAACGCCCGATCCATATCTATTGGGGCGCCAAGGCGCGCGTCGATCTTTATCAAAATACCCTGGCCGAGCAATGGGCCGGCGAACACGCCAACATCACCTATGTGCCGGTGCTTTCGGAACCGGCCGCCAGCGATGCCTGGAGCGGCCGCACCGGCTTCGTGCACCAGGCGGTGCTGGCCGATTTCCCGGACCTCTCCGGCTACCAGGTTTATGCCTGCGGCGCGCCGGTGATGATCGATGTCGCCCGGCGCGACTTCACCACGACGCGGCAGCTGCCGGAAGAGGAATTCTTCGCCGACGCCTTTACCTTCTCGGCCAGCTGATCAACGCTGCCAGGCACAGCCTTTCAGGGTCTGGCCATTGGCCGTCACCGTGGCCGTCCAGCCGAAGACGGCGGTGGCCAGCGCATCGCGGCACAAGCTATTGTCCAGACGTAGCGTCAGCTTGTCGGCGGTGAAACTGGCCCGCCCCCCGTCAAGCTTCAAGGGGGTGTAGGGCACGACGACGTCCGGCTGGCCCGGACGTTTCAGGGTGACGCTATCGCCGCCCGCCGCCAGCAGCCAGCCCGGCTCGTTGCCGGCTGCCCGCCAGGCCTCGTCCCGGGTGCCGGGCAACTGGCAGCGCCCTTCGGTCTGCGCCATGTTGATCGCCGAGGCTTTCAGGGTATCGCCTTCGACGACGGCCAGCAGCTCGGCATAGAGCTTCTTGCCGGCGGCCAGCCCGACGCTGTTCAAGGCCTTGGTCACTGCCTTGTCGGGTGAGACATCTTCCATGGTGGAGTAACTGCGATCGCGGCACGGCGAGAACACCACCTTGTCGCCGTGCTTGAGCATCATTCCGTAAGCGAATTTCGGTGCGTTGTCGGCCGGTTTGGCCTCCTCGGCCTGCAGACCGATAGCCAGCAAGGTGGCGCTCAAGGCGAACAGCGAATGACGAATCTTCATGGCAGAGGGCACTTCACGGGAAAGACGATCCGCCCATTTTGCCCTGCCTGCCTACCGAACAGTTTGATGCAGTTAAAAAATAGCGGCAATTACTCGCCCAGATAGGCGGCGCGCACCTTCGGGTCGTTCAACAACTGGGCCGACTCGCCGGTCAGCGTGATTTCGCCGCTTTCCATGACATAGCCCCGCTGGCTGACTTGCAGGGCCAGCTTGGCATTCTGCTCGATGAGCAGCGTCGTCATGCCCTCGGCGGCGACGATCCGGATCACCTCGAAAATCTTCTGCACCATGATCGGCGCGAGGCCCATCGACGGCTCGTCGAGCAGCAGCATTTTCGGCCGGCTCATCAGGGCGCGGCCGATCGCCAGCATCTGTTGCTCGCCACCGGACAATGTGCCGGCCAACTGGGCCGCCCGCTCTTTCAGGCGCGGAAAATAGCCGTAGATTTTATCGAGATCGCCGGCGATGTCCGCCTTGTCGTTGCGCAAGAAAGCGCCCATCGCCAGATTTTCGACAACGGTCAGGCGCGGAAAGACCCCCCGCCCCTCCGGCACCAGCGCGATGCCTTTGCCGATGATGTGGTGCGGCGCTATGCAGCTGATCTTCTCGCCGCGAAAATGCACGTCGCCGCCGACCGCGTCGATCACCCGGGCGATCGCTTTCAGGGTGCTGCTCTTGCCCGCCCCGTTGGCCCCGATCAGGGCGACCATCTCGCCCTCGTTGACGTGGAAGGTAATGCTGCGCACCGCCTGGATGCCGCCGTAGGCGACGTGGAGTCCGGTAACTTCAAGCACCTAGATAAGCCTCAATGACACGTTGATCCTTCTGCACGACGGCCGGCACATCCTCGATGATCAGCGCGCCGTAATCGAGCACGGCGACGCGATCGCACAGCCCCATGACCAGTTTGACGTCGTGCTCGATGAGCAGGATGGTCGTGCCATCGTGGCGAATGCCGTCGATCAGCTCGCGCAGCTCGGCGGTTTCGGTGCCGTTCATGCCGGCCGCCGGCTCGTCGAGACAAAGCAGTTTCGGTTCGGTGGCCAGGGCGCGGGCAATTTCCAGCCGGCGCTGGTCGCCGTAGGAGAGATTCTTGGCCAGGTCGTCGGCCCGCTCCTCGATGCGCACGTAGTGCAGCAGGTCGATGGCGCGCTGGCGGATCGCCGCTTCTTCGGCCTTGGTCGCCGCATTCTGCAGCATCGCGCCGAGCACGCCGGACCGGGTCCGGACATGGCGACCGACCATGACATTCTCCAGCGCCGTCATGTTGGCAAACAGGCGGATGTTCTGGAAAGTCCGGGCAATGCCGCGTTCGGCCGCCTGATGCGGCGCATCGGCAAGCAGCGGCGCCCCGGCGAAGGTAAAGCCGCCGCCGTCCGGTATGTAGAGGCCGGTCATGCAGTTGAAGAAGGTGGTCTTGCCAGCGCCGTTCGGGCCGATCAGGCCGTAGATTTCGCCCTGGCGGATGCTCAGCGAGACATCGCGCAAGGCTTTGACGCCGCCGAAATGTTTGGCGACGGCCTTGGCTTCAAGCAATACCTCGGCCATCAGGCGTCCCCCTGCAGTTCGCGCTTGCGCTCGGGCGACGGCCACAGGCCGGCCGGCTTGAAGCGCATGACGAGGACCAGCGCCAGACCGAAAATCAGCATGCGCAGGCTTTCCGGATCGACCAGCATCTTGCCGAAGAGGGCCATCTGGATCGGACCGACGCCGTAGCGCAAGGCCTCGGGCAGGATGCTGAGCAGCACCGCGCCGAGAATGACGCCGGGAATGTGCCCCATGCCGCCGAGCACGACCATCGCCAGAATCATGATCGACTCGATCAGCGAAAAGCTTTCCGGCGAGACGAAACCCTGCATCGCCGAGAAGATGCCGCCGGCCACCCCGCCGAAGCTCGCCCCCATGGCGAAGGCCAGCAACTTGATATTGCGGGTGTTGATGCCGATCGCCTTGGCAGCGATCTCGTCCTCGCGGATCGCCTGCCAGGCCCGGCCGATGCGGGAATTCTGCAGGCGCAGGTTGATGAGGATGACGAGAATGGCCAGGACGACCAGCAGGTAGTAGTACTTCTGCGGGCCACTCAGCGAAACGCCGAGAATCTGCGTTGAACCCGAGAACTTGAAACCGCCAATGGCCACCGGATCGATCAGCGTGATGCCCTGGGCGCCGTTGGTCACATTGATCGGGGCATTCAGGTTGTTGAGGAAGATGCGGACGATCTCGCCAAACCCCAGCGTGACGATGGCCAGATAATCACCACGCAGTTTCAGCGTCGGCGAGCCAAGCAGTACGCCGAAGAAACAGGCAACCATCGCGCCAATCGGCAGAATGACCCAGAACGGCCAGTGCAGGCCGAAATGCGGACTGGCCAACAGGGCATAGACGTAGGCGCCGACGGCGTAGAAGGCGATATAGCCAAGATCGAGCAAGCCGGCAAAGCCGACGACGATATTCAGGCCGAGCGCCAGAAACACATAAAGGATGGCGAAATTGAGAATGCGTACCCAGGCCTGGCCGCCCATCGCGGCGACAAACGGCAGGGCGATCAGGGCGGCGGCGATCAGCGCGATGCCGAAGGCCGAACGGGGATTGAGCCACTTCTTCATGCGCGATCTCCCGTCTTCTCGCCGAACAGACCGGAAGGCCTGAACATCAGCACGCCGATCAGGACGATGAAGGCGAAGATGTCCTGGTAGTGGCTGCCGAGAAAACCGCCGGTCAGGTCGCCGATATAACCGGCGCCCAGCGCCTCGATCAGGCCGAGCAGGATGCCGCCGGCCATCGCCCCGCCGAGATTACCGATACCGCCCAGCACCGCCGCAGTAAAGGCCTTCAGGCCGAGCATGAAGCCCATCTGGTAATGGGCGATTTCGTAGTAGGAGCCGACCATCACGCCGGCCACCGCGCCGAGCGCCGAACCGATGATGAAGGCGGCGGCGATGACGCGGTTGATATTGACCCCCATCAGGCTGGCCACCGCCGGATTTTGCGCCGTCGCGCGCATCGCCATGCCGAGCTTGGTGCGATAGACGAGGAGCAGCAGCCCGCCCATGGTCGCGGCCGAGACCAGCACGATGACGATCTGGACCGCGGTGAAGTTGGCCCCGGCGAACTCGTAATCGATTTTCGGCAGGAAGGCGGGAAAGGTCATGTAATTACGCCCCCAGACGATCATCGCCAGATTCTGCAGGACGATCGACATGCCGATGGCCGTGATCAGCGGCGTCAGGCGCGGCGCGCCGCGCAACGGGCGATAGGCGATGCGTTCCAGCCCCCAGCCGAGGGCGATGCAGACCAACACCGAAACGCTGACGCCGGCCAGGCCGGCCAGCGCCACCGGCATGCCCGCCTTGATCAGGGTGCCGGTCACCGTAATGGTGACCAACGTGCCGATCATCACCACTTCACCATGCGCGAAATTGATCAGGCCCATGATTCCGTACACCATCGTGTAGCCGAGCGCGACCAGGGCGTAGATGCTGCCCTGGACGAGTCCGTTGATGATCTGCTGAAGGAAAATATCCATATTGTGTAAGTCGACCGCAGCATATGGAAACGGCACCTTGCGGTGCCGTTTCCTTTAGCCTGTTTGGGCTTTACTTCTTCTCGACTGCTGACTTGGTGGCTTCCGCCGCGCTCTTGACCGCCTCGGCCCCGGCCTTGACGGCATTGGCCCCGGCCGTGGTGGCCGCGCCAGCTACCGCCTGGGCGGCTTCCTTGACTTCGGCAACCGCCTCCTTGACTTCCGCCTTGGCGGAGTCAACCGGACCGCCACCACCCAGCGTTTCGACATATTCCAGCTTGCCGCCCTTGTATTGGTAGACGGAAATCGCGCCGCCCTTGAGGTCGCCGAACTGGTCGAACTCGATCAGCGCGGTCACGCCGTCATACTTGGTCTTGCCGATTTCCGGCAGATATTTGGCGGGTTCGACGGAGTTGGCGCGCTTCATGGAATCGGCCACGACCATCACCGCATCGTAGACATAGGGCGAATAGAGCTGGATTTCGGCACCGAACTTCTTGCCGAACTTATCCTTGAACTCCGGCCCCTTGGCCAGTTTTTCCAACGGCATGCCGGGCAGGGAACAATATTGCCCCTCGCTGGCCGGGCCGCCCAGCTTCATGAATTCCGGCGTACAGACGCCGTCGCCGCCGAGGAACTTGGCCTTGATGCCGAGTTCCTTCATCTGCTTGGCCATCGGGCCGCCCTGGGCATCCATGCCGCCGAAGAAGACGAGCTCGGCCTTCTTCGACTTGATCTTGGTCAGGATGGCCTTGAAGTCGGTGGCCTTGTCGTTGGTGTATTCGGTAGCGACCACCTTCAGACCGGACGCCTCGGCGGCCTTCTTGAACTCGTCGGCCAGCCCCTGGCCGTAGGCGGTACGATCATCGACGATGGCGACGCTCTTGACCCCCTGCTTGGCGGCAAACTCGCCAAGTGCCTTGCCTTGTTGCACATCGTTGGCCATCACCCGGAAGGCCGTGGCGAAGCCCTGCTGGGTATATTTCGGATTGGTCGCCGAACCCGAAACCTGCGGAATACCGGCATCGGCGTACAACTTCGAGGCAGGAATGGTCGTCCCGGAGTTCAGGTGACCGATCACCCCGTTAACCTTGGCATCGACCAGCTTCTGGGCAACGATCGAACCCTGTTTCGGGTCAGCCTGATCATCTTCCGCCACCAGCTCGAACTTGACCTTGGCGCCACCGATTTCCAGACCCTGGGCGTTCAACTCATCGATCGCCAGCAAGGCGCCGTTTTCATTGTCCTTGCCCAGGTGAGCCTGCGGACCGGTCATCGGTGCCACATGGCCCAGTTTGACCACGATTTCCGGCTTCGCTGCCGGAGCGGCTGGCGCGATCGGCGCGGCGACCGGTTTGGGTTCTTCCTTCTGACCGCAGGCGGATAACGCAAAAGCCGTGATGACGGAGAGTGCAACTACGGAAAGCTTGGCATGCATAGGTATTCTCCTGAACTCTGGTGGGTGAAAAGGGTTCATACGATTGTGCGGAGCCTCAGAATACATGTCAATAACAAGGTGCTACTATAAATGCAGCAATAATTCCAAATGAGAGGAGCCGATGTCGACTTATTCCCGTCTGCGCAATCTCGCCCATCAGGCAGCCCGCAAGCTGTTCGCCCTGCTGCCGAGGGGAAAGCGTCACACCATCTATCGCTCCTTCGTCGACTGCGATCCGGGACCCAACCAGCGCCTGGTCTTGAAGATTGCCGAAACGCGCGAAGAGCTTGAAGCCTGCTTCAAGCTGCTGCATGACGCCTATGTCAGCAGCGGCTTCATGACCCCCGACCCATCCGGCATGCGCGTCACCATTTACCACGCCCTGCCGACGACGACCACCCTCTGCGCCAAATACAACGATCAGGTCGTCGGCACGCTGTCGCTGATCCGCGAAAGCGCCATCGGTTTTCCGCTGCAGCGCATCTTCGATCTGACCAACGTGCGCAAAAAGGAAGGCAATATCGCCGAGGTCTCGGCGCTCGCCGTACACCCGCGCTTTCGCCGGACCGGCGGAACGATCCTGTTTCCGCTGATGAAGTTCATGTATGAGTACTGCACGACGTTTTTCGACACCCGTCATCTGGTCATCGCAGTCAATCCGCGCCATATCGAGATGTACGAGTCGCTGCTCTTCTTTCGCCGGCTGACCAGCACGGTCGTCGAGAACTATGACTTCGTCAATGGCGCCCCCGCCATCGGCGCCACGCTCGACCTCAAACACGCACCGGATATCCTGCGCGAGGCTTACGCCAACAAACCGTTGCGCCGGAATCTCTATCACTACTTCCTGGAAACGACGCTGCCCAACATCCAGATTCCGCACCGGCGGTTCTTCACCACCAACGATCCGGTGCTGACGCCCGACCTGATCGACTACTTCTTCAACCAGCGGACCACGGTCTTTGCCGAGTTGAGCGACCGCAAGAAGACCCTGCTGCATCTGATCTACGATCTGCCCGAGTATCGCAAGGTCCTGCCGCCGCTGCCCGACAAACAGGCTGACAGCAAGATCCGTCGGCACCAGCGCTTTTCCGTCAAATGCCCGGCCCAACTGCTCGGCCAGGGCGACGAGAAGGCCATCCCGATCGAAATCAGCGAAGTCTCCCGCTACGGCTTCCGCGCCCGGACCAGCCGCAAAATCCCGGGCGAAGTCTGGCTGACCGCGGTGATCCAGCTTGGCGCCCAGGAGGTCTCGCGGCTCACCGTCCAGGTGGTCCAGGGTACCGATCAGGACGACAAGCACTACAGTGGTTTTCGCATCGGCGAACCGGATCTGGTCTGGAGAAAATTCGTCACCGCGCTCTATCAAGGGCATACTCATTCCGATCTCGACCAAGCCACCCGTTTCCTCTCGTGACCCAGACAACACTCCCCGACGCACTCTCCCTCGCCCTTAGCGAACATTTTCAACAACGTTTTTCGCGCGGCGAGTCGACTCGACTGCAGCATGGCCGCGACGAATCGGTCCATCACCCGCAGGCACCGGACGGCGTCGTCATGGCGGAAAGCACCGACGAAGTGGTGCTGACCCTGAAGCTGTGCGCCGCACACGGCGTACCAGTAATCCCCTACGGCGTCGGCAGCTCGGTCGAAGGACACGTCCTGGCACCGCAGGGCGGCATTTCGCTCGATCTTTCGAGCATGAACCAGGTTCTCGCCATCCATGCCGAAGACGGCGACGCAACGGTCCAGGCCGGCGTCACCCGCAAGCAGTTGAACGATGCACTGAAAGGCAGCGGCCTGTTCTTCCCGATCGACCCGGGTGCCGATGCGACGCTCGGCGGCATGGCGGCGACCCGTGCCTCCGGGACCAATGCCGTGCGCTACGGCACGATGCGCGACAACGTGATGGCGACCACCACGGTGCTGGCCGATGGCCGGGTGATGCAGACCGGCGGCCGCGCCCGCAAGTCGTCGGCCGGCTACGACCTGACCCGCCTGCTGGTCGGCTCGGAAGGAACGCTGGGCATCATGACCGAGCTGACCGTCAAGCTCTACCCGATCCCGGAAGCCATCTCGGCGGCGGTGTGCACCTTTCCCGATATCGATTCGGCCGTCCAGACGGTCATCCAGACCATCCAGCTCGGCATCCCGGTGGCCCGCATCGAATTGCTCGATGCGCTGTCGCTGAAGGCCATCAACCTGTTCAGCAAGACCACGCTGAGCGAAGCACCGACCTTGTTTTTCGAATTCCACGGCAGTCCGGCCTCGGTCGCCGAACAGGCGGAAACCGTGCAGGCCATTGCCGACGAACTGGGCGGCGCCAACTTCGCCTGGGCAACCCACCCGGAAGACCGCAGCCGCCTCTGGCAGGCCCGCCACGACGCCTATTTCGCCTGCCTGCAACTGAAGCCCGGCTGCCGCTGCTTTCCGACCGATGTCTGCGTGCCGATCTCCCGTCTCGCCGAGTGCATTGCCGCGACCAACGAGGACATTGCCCAGGTCGGCATTCCGATTGCGCTGTTCGGCCATGTCGGCGACGGCAATTTCCATCTCGTCGTGCTGGTCGATACCGGCAACGACAAGGAAATGGCCGAGGCCGCCTGGATCAGCCAGCGCGTCGTCGAACGCGCCATCGCCATGGAAGGCACCTGTACCGGCGAACACGGCATCGGCCTCGGCAAACGCAAATACCTGCCACTGGAACACGGCGATGTGGCGGTCGATGTGATGCGGGCGATCAAACAGGCGCTCGACCCGAAAAACCTGATGAATCCGGGGAAAATACTGCCACCGCTAGCATGAGGCACCCGGACCAGCATTTACAATGCGCGCCAACCCTGTAACTCGAGCCTCATGCCATCCCTCAGCCTGAAACTGAAGCTCACGCTCGGCGCCATCACCATCGCCTTGCTGCTGCTCCTCGTCCAGTCTTTCGGGCAGTTCTATGCGCTGCGTGGCGATCTGGCGACCCGCATCGAAACCGGCCAGTTCGAGCTTCTCTCCGAACTGGCCGGCCACCTCGATGACAAGCTCAATGAACGGCTGATCGTCCTCGCCCACTCGACCAGTTCGCTGCCGCTCGACAAGCTGGATGACCTCGCAGCGCTGGAACGCCACCTGCAGAGCAAGTCGGCCCTGCTGACGCTGTTCGACGACCTCTATATTTTTGACGCGAACGGCAGGTTGCTGATCGACTGGCCGATGAAGGCGGGCCGCCGCGGACTCGACATGTCGGGCCGGGATTACATCGAAAACGTCCGCAAGACGCTGAAGCCGACAATCTCGCAACCGGTCCTCGGCCGGGCCACGAAACAGCCCATCGTCGTCCTTGCCGCGCCGGTTCTCAATGCGCGAGGCGAACTCATCGCCATCGTCGGCGGGGTGCTCAATCTCTACAAGCCGAACCTGATCGGCATGCTCGGTGCGCGCAAGATCGGCGAGCAGGGCTATTTCTATCTGGTTTCCAACGAAGGCCTGATGATCGCCCACCCGAATCGCGAACGGATCATGCAGCCGGTCCCCGATGCCCGGACCAACCCGGCCCTCGCCCGCGCGCTGGCCGGCTTCGAAGGCACCTTAGAGGGCGTGAACAGCCACGGCCTGGATGGCTTGTTTACCTTCAAGCGCCTGCAATCGACCGGCTGGATACTGGCTTCCGTCGTTACCATCGACGAAGCCTTCCGGCCGATCGCCAGCATCCAGCGCAATATGGCGCTAATCACCGCGACCCTGATGCTGATCATCGTCCCGCTGCTCTGGGCCTTCTCACACCGCCTCGTTCGCCCGCTCGGGCAGCTCGCCCGGGCGATGCGCGCCCGGGCCGCCAGCATGCAGCCGGGGCAGCCAGCCTTGCCGGTGGCCGAAACCGGGAGCAGCGAAATCCGTACCGTCGGCGCCGCCTTCAACGAATTTCTCGCCGCCCGCAACGACGCCGAACTGGCGCTCGCCGTCAGCGAACAACAGCGTTCGCGGATCATGGCCAGCCTGGCCGAAGCCAAGGAGGCAGCGGAAACGGCCAACCGGGCCAAGAGCGAGTTTCTGGCCAACATGAGCCACGAAATCCGGACGCCGATGAACGGCGTCATCGGCATGATCGAACTGGCGCGCATGAACCCGCTCGATGCCGAAACGCAGGAATACCTGCGGATTGCCCAGCACTCGGCAGAAAGCCTGCTGGCCATCCTCAACGACATCCTCGATGTGTCGAAAATCGAGGCCGGCAAGCTGCATATCGAACAGACACCTTTTGAATTGCGCACGCTGGTCACCGAAGTGCTTCGCCTAATGGCGCCGCTGATCAACGAAAAAGGCCTGAGCCAGCAGCTCACCTGGCCCGCCGAGCTGCCGGAAAAACTGATCGGCGACCCGCTGCGCATCCGTCAGGTGCTGCTCAACCTGATCGGCAATGCCATCAAGTTCACGACGCAGGGCAGCATTACCGTGGACGTCAGCTTTGCCGCCAAAACGGCGAGCGGACTGACGCTGACCGTCGCCATCTCGGATACCGGCATCGGCATTGCCGCCGACCGCCTGCAAACCATTTTCGACGCCTTCGCCCAAGCCGACGGCTCGACCACCCGCAACTACGGCGGCACCGGCCTCGGCCTGACCATCTCCAGCCAGCTGGTCGAGCTGATGGGCGGCCGAATTACCGCACAAAGCCGGGCCGGCGTCGGCAGCACCTTCAGCTTTACGCTACCGCTCGGCATCGCCGAATAAATCCGCTTGCCGGAACGTTTTCCGGCCGCCACAATCCGACCTCCAGGTTGCACACCGCCAACACCCCCGGCGAGGTGCCATTCAACAGCGCCCACAAGGCGTCATAAAGGAGACAAAAATGAGCAACATGGCTCAGCCGGCACCACTTGCCGATCCGTCCGCTGTGCTGGACGAGAAATACACCCGCAACTCCGGCCGCGTCTTTCTGACCGGCACCCAGGCCCTGATCCGGCTGCCGATGCTGCAACGCGAGCGCGATCTGGCGGCCGGCCTGAATACCGCCGGCTTCATCTCCGGTTATCGCGGCAGCCCGCTCGGCAATCTCGATCTCGGCCTGTGGAAAGCCAAGCAGCATCTCGCCGCCCACCACATCACCTTCCAGCCCGGCATCAACGAGGATCTCGCCGCCACCGCCGTCTGGGGCAGCCAGCAGGTCGGCCTGTTTCCCGACGCCCGCTACGAAGGCGTCTTTGGCATGTGGTACGGCAAGGGGCCGGGCGTCGACCGCAGCGGCGACGTCTTCCGCCACGCCAATGCCGCCGGCACGGCGCCGCACGGCGGCGTCCTGGTCATTGCCGGCGACGACCATGCCGCCAAGTCATCGACGCTGCCGCACCAGACCGAACACATCTTCAAGGCAGTGCTGATGCCGGTGCTCTACCCGGCCAACGTCCAGGAATACCTCGATTACGGCCTGCACGGCTGGGCGATGAGCCGCTACTCCGGCTGCTGGGTGGCCTTCAAGGCGCTGGCCGATACCGTCGAGACATCGGCTTCGGTGCTGATCGATCCGGCGGCGCTGGAAATCGTCTTGCCGACCGATTTCGCCTTGCCGCCGGACGGCCTCAACATCCGCTGGCCCGATCCGCCGCTGGTCCAGGAAGCCCGCCTGCTCAACCACAAGCTCTACGCCGCCCTGGCTTATGCCCGGGCCAACAAGCTGAACCGGGTGATCATCGATTCGCCCAATCCGCGCCTCGGCATCCTGACCGCCGGCAAGAGCTATCTCGACGTCCGCCAGGCGCTCGACGAACTCGGCATCGACGATGCGCTGGCCGCCAAGATCGGCATCCGGCTGTTCAAGGTCGGCATGGTCTGGCCGCTCGAGCCGGAAGGCGTGCGGCGCTTTGCCGAAGGTTTGGAAGAAATTCTGGTCGTCGAGGAAAAACGCCAGTTGCTCGAATACCAGCTCAAGGAAGAGCTGTACAACTGGAAAGACGACGTCCGGCCGCGCATCGTCGGCAAGTTCGACGAAAAAGGCGAATGGTCGCTGCCGCACGGCGACTGGCTGCTGCCGGCGACCGGCGAACTGCCGGTGGCCAGCATCGCCCGGGTGATCGCCGAACGGATCGGCCGCTTCTTCACCTCGCCGACCATCGCCGCCCGCCTGCAGGTCATCGAAGCCAAGCAGAAGGCGGCGCAGATGCCGCTCATTCTGGCCGAGCGCAAGCCGCATTTCTGTTCGGGCTGTCCGCATAACAGTTCGACCCGCCTGCCGGAAGGCTCGCGCGCCGTCGCCGGCATCGGCTGCCACTACATGGTGACGTGGATGGACCGCAACACCTCGACCTTCACCCACATGGGCGGCGAAGGCGTGCCCTGGGTCGGCCAGGCGCCGTTCACCACCGAAAAGCATATCTTCGCCAACCTCGGCGACGGCACCTATTTCCACTCCGGCCTGCTCGCCATCCGCCAGGCAATCGCCGCCAAGGTCGCCATCACCTACAAGATTCTCTACAACGACGCCGTGGCGATGACCGGCGGCCAGCCGGTCGACGGCGTACTGAGCATCGCCCGGATGACGCGTCAGCTCGAAGCCGAAGGCGTTGCGAAGATGGTCATCGTCACCAACGAGCCGGCCAAGTACGCCGAAGTCACCGACCTCGCGCCGCATGTTCCGATCCGCCATCGCGACGAACTGGATCTGGTGCAGCGCGAGTTGCGCGAGGAACCGGGCGTCACCGTCCTGATCTACGACCAGCTATGTGCCACCGAATCGCGCCGGCGCAAGAAACGCGGCAAATTGCCGCCAACCAGCCGCCGCGTCTTCATCAACGAAGCCGTCTGCGAAGGCTGCGGCGACTGCTCGGTGCAATCCAACTGCCTCTCCGTGGTGCCGCTCGAAACGCCCTTCGGCACCAAGCGGCAGATCGACCAGTCGGCCTGCAATCAGGACTTCTCGTGCCTCAAGGGCTTTTGCCCGAGCTTCGTCACCGTCGAAGGCGGCCGGCTGAAAAAAGGCAATGCGGCCCGCCCGGCCGGCGGTCTCGATGTTGCGGCGGCGCCCGGCAGCGCGTTGTGGCCGGCCTTGCCCGAGCCGCAACTGCCGGACACCGCCCGGCCCTACAACCTGCTGATCACCGGCGTTGGCGGCATGGGCGTCATCACGCTCGGCGCCTTGATCGGCATGGCCGCCCACCTCGACGGCAAGGGCATTTCCACCCTCGACATGACCGGGCTGGCGCAGAAATACGGCGCCGTCTTCTCGCACCTGCGCATTGCCGACCGGCCGGAAGACATCCACGCCGCGCGGATCGCCACCGGCGAAGCGCATGCCTTGCTCGGCGGCGACCTGGTGGTCAGCGCCGGCGCCGAAGCCCTGGCGAAAATGCTCGAAGGGCGGACCCGCGCCGTCGTCAGCTGCACCGCCACGCCGACCGCCGACTTTACGCGCAACCGCGACTGGCACTTCCCGCGCGGCGGCATGGAGCAAAGCCTGATCGACACGCTGGGGCGCGACCATGTCGAATTTCTCGACACCCAGCACCTCGCCACTCAGCTGATGGGCGACGCCCTCTACGCCAACATGCTGCTCCTCGGTTACGCCTGGCAAAAGGGGCTGGTCCCGGTTTCCGCCGCGGCACTTGAGCGCGCCATCGAATTGAACGGAACCGGCGTCACGGCCAACCGCCAGGCTTTCGCCTGGGGCCGGCGGGCGGCGGTCGAGCCCGAAAAGGTGGCGGAAATCGCCGGGCCGCTGGCCGGCGCCCGGCCGCCCGAAAGCACGCTGGACGAACTGATCGCCAGCCGGACCACCCACCTGACGGCCTATCAGGATGCCGCCCTGGCCGAGCGCTACCTGGCCCGCCTGAGCCAGGTCCGTGCTCTCGGCGACGAGGCGCTGAGCCGGGCCGTCGCCATCCAGTACGCCCGCCTGCTCGCCCCCAAGGACGAATACGAGGTGGCCCGGCTGTATGCCGAAACCGATTTCCTCGGCCGCCTCGGCGAGCGCTTCGACGGCGATGTTCGCCTGGTCTTCCATCTCGCCCCAACGTGGCTGGCTAAGCCCGGGCCGGACGGGCGGCCGAAGAAAATAAGCATTGGCCCGTGGCTGCTCGGCGCCCTGAAATGGCTGGCCAAAGCGCGGTCGATCCGCGGCAGCTGGCTCGATCCGTTCCGTTTCACCCCGGAAAAGGCCGTCGACCGGAGGCTGCTGGCCGAATACGAAGCCGATCTCGACCTGATCATCGGCCACCCCGGAGCGGCGCCCAAGGCGATCGATCTGGCCAGCTGGCCGGCCGAGGTCCGCGGCTTTGGCCCGGTCCGCAGCCAGGCGGCAGCACAGGCCGGCGCAGCAAGGGAATCGGCAAGGGCCGCGCTGGTGGCATAATCGCGGCATGTCCGCGACCCCCACTCGACAGCTGGCCCTGCAAGGGGCGGCTGTCATTCTCGTTTTATCCCTCGCCTGGCCCTATTTCGGCTGGACGGCCCAGGCCATGCCGTGGCTGGAAACCAGCCTGGCCATCGGCGGCGTCGCCCTGCTGTTCGCCACGCTGTCCCGCCAACCGTGGTGGTGGCGCCTGATCCACCTTACCTTCATGCCGTTGGTCTGGGCAACCAACACGCTGGCCATCGACCCCAGCTGGTTCCTGCTCGCCTTCGTGCTGCTCCTTCTCGTCTATCGCGGCGCCCTGTCCGGGCAAGTCCCGCTCTACCTGTCGAACAAGGCAACCGTCGCCGAGCTCGCCAAACTGCTCGGCGAACGCGGCCCGTCGCGTTTTCTCGACCTCGGGGCCGGCCTCGGCAGCACCACGGTGCCCCTCGCCGACCTGCTGCCGGACAGCCATTTCACCGGTTACGAGAACGCCCCGCTGACCTGGCTGGTCGGCCGTCTGCTCAGCCTCGGCCGGCCGAACATCCGCTGGCGCTGGGACGATCTCTGGCAGGCGCCGCTCGGCGAATTCGACGTCGTCTATGCCTTCCTCTCGCCGGTCCCGATGCCCGCGCTATGGCAGAAGGCAAAGGCCGAAATGCAGCCGGGCAGCCTGTTCATCAGCAACTCTTTCCCGGTACCCGGCGAGGTTCCGAGTCAGGTCATCGAGGTCGACTGCACGCCGCCCAGGCCGCTGTACTGCTACCAGATCTGAGCGCCGATGTTTCGGAAAAAACCGGAAACCCTCGCCCTGTTCATCGCGCTGATCAGCACCCTGACCGTGCTTGGCGTTTTCCTCACCGACCTGCTGCTCGCCCGCCACCGGGACTTTGAAGCCGGCGAGCGCCGCCTGCAGCATTTCGGCATCATGATGGCCGAACATACGGCGCGGACCTTCGAAGCGGTCGACGTTCTGCTGCGCGAGATGGCCACCGACCTTTCCCACAACCGGCGCGACTGGGAAAGCTGGGAAGCGAGCCAGGGCTGGGAATACGTCGCCCAGCGGCATTCCCGCGCCATGCCGCAACTGCGCGACCTGATCATCTTCGACCGCTACGGCAACCAGCGTTTCATTTCCACCTACTTTCCGCCGCCGCATATCAACGTCAAGGACCGGCCCTATTTCGTGGCACTCGAAAACGGTGCCGATGCCTCCTCCTTCGGCCCCTACATCGGCCGCAATTCCGGCCGCTACACCTACGCCATCGCCCGTCGCATCGTCGGCAGCGACGGACGGTTCAGCGGCGCCACCTTTGCCGCGATCGAGCCGGCCTATCTGCAGGATTTCTGCTGGTCGAACCGGCTGTCCGACGATTTCGAAGCGGTCCTGATCAACGGCAAGGGACAGATCGTCGGCTCCTGCCGGCCGACCGATCTCAGCCGGCAATCGCCGCTGCTCGGCGGCCAGGCGACCGAAGTCCTGTTCGACGGCATGCTGCGCGACCTGGTGCCGCAAACCGGCCTGGCCAACGGCAATGGCCTGCTCATCTCGGTCTCGCCGGTCCCCGGCTTTTCCGACCTGCGCATCCTGACGGCCATCCCGGAAAACACCTTGCTTGCCAACTGGCGCAGCCGGCTGCTCGAACTCGGCACGGTCGGCCTGCTGGTCAGCGTCGTGCTGCTCGTCGGCGCCCTGCTGGTCCGCCGCCAGCTGCGCGAAATGTCGGCGATGACCGAACAACTGGCGGCCAGCCATGAAAACCTCGAAGAGCGCGTGCGCACGGCAACCCTCGAACTGGCCGGGCAAAAGGATGCGGCGGAGCGTGCCAACAAGGCGAAAAGCCGCTTTCTGGCTGCCGCCAGCCACGACCTGCGGCAACCGCTGCACGCCCTTTCGCTGTTTGCCGCCGACCTCCAGCGCCAGGTGCGCGACGGCGGCCAGCAGGACCTGCCGCGCCTGGCCGAGCAAATCGCCACATCGACCAGCGTGCTCAGCGAGCTGCTCGATTCGCTGCTCGACATTTCCCGCCTCGATGTCGCCGGCATCAAGCCGGACATCCGGCCGTTCGCCCTCGGCCCGATGTTCGAGCGCCTCAACAACTCCTTCCGGCGGGCCGCGGCCGACCGCAAACTGGGCTTGCGTTTCCGGCCGACCACCTGTTGGCTGGACTCCGACCCGGTAATGATCGAACGGATGCTGGCCAATCTGGTTTCCAATTCCCTGCGTTACACGCCGCCCGGCGGACGCATCCTCGTCGCCGCCCGGCCGCGCGGCAACTACGTTCAGATCGAAGTGCGCGACAGCGGCGTCGGCATCGCCCCCGAACATCAGGCGGCGATTTTTGCCGAGTTTTACCAAGTCGGCAATCCGGCCCGGGAGCAGAACAAGGGCCTCGGTCTCGGGCTATCGATCATCGACCGGCTGGCCCGCGCGCTCGACGTCAAGGTCAGCCTCCGCTCGCGGCTCGGCGAAGGCACGAGTTTCGCACTACTCGTTCCGGTCAGCGATCCCGCCGAGTACAACCGGCCGGAAAATCGCCCGCCATCGATCGGCAAGGCGCACTTCATCGGCAGCTCCGACGAGTTGCTCGCCGGGCTGAAACTGGTCGAAAGCTGGAATTTCGGGGTCACTTCGGAAGATGGCACGGCGCGCCGGCGGCCGCCGCAGGATGCCGTGCTGATTGTCGATGCCGGACTGGCCGGCGAGGTCAGTGCCGAACTATCGCCCGGCGCCCCGCTGATCGTCCTGACCAGCGCCGCCGGTCAGGCGCTGCCGGCCGGTGCCCACGCGCTGCCGACCCCGGTCAGGCCGGCCAAGCTGCGGGCGCTGCTCAACCAGCTTCAGAAAACGTTGCCGAAATCGATGCCGTAACGCGAAACGGCAACCAGCGCCTGGGTCCGGCTACCGACACCGAGCGCCTTGAAGACGGCAGTTGCATGAATTTTGACGGTCCCCTCGGAGAGTTCGAGCTGATCGGCAATATCGCGATTCGACAGACCGCGCACCATCAGCGCCAACACCTGGGCCTGGCGGTCGGTCAGGCCGACTTCCTCGGGTTTGACGCCGAACTTCGACGGCGGCACCGGCGTCGCATCGTCGAGACGCGCCCCCTGCTGGCCGCTCGGCCGGAAGATGTTGCCGGCCAGCACTTCGCGGACCGCCGCCAGCAGCGCCTCGCCGGAAAATGCCTTGGGAATGAACCCGGAGGCACCGAGATTGAGCACCCGGGTAACGGTCGGCGTATCGTCGAAAGCCGAGACGACGGCGACCGGCATCGCCGGGTGGCGGCGGCGCAAAATATCCAGACCGGCAAAGCCATCGATACCGGGCAGCGCCAGATCGAGCAGCACCAGATCGAACTCGCCTTCTTCGTCGAGTACCGAAAGCGCCGATTCGAAATCCGCGCTTTCAAACACCGCGACCTCCTTCTCGATCTGCCCGAGCAGACGTACCAAGCCTTCGCGCACCAGTGCGTGATCTTCAACCACCAGCAACCTGAGCATACGTTCCCCCCTATTAACGGGCGCTAATTTATCACTTTGTCACATCGCGTGTTCATGCGAATTGCAAGCTGGAACCAATTACCGCGAACACCCTCCAAAAAGTGGTTTAAGATGTTTTTACGCTAATAAGAAGGAGAGACAAATGTCCGACAACCAAGCACAAGACCCCCTTAATTTCATGCGCAACATGTGGGGCAAGATGGGTTTCACGTTGCCGGGCATGGTCGCGCCGACATTCGATCTGGAAGAACTCGACAAGCGCATCAAGGATATGAAGGCCGTCGAAGGCTGGTTGCGGATGAACCTCTCGATGCTGCAAATGACCATCCAGGGTCTGGAAATGCAGCGCACCACGGTATCAACCGTGCAGACCATGAGCAAGTTGGCGGTCGATGCCGCCAAGTCGATCAATCCGGCGGCGGCCGAAGAAGCTGCGCCGGCCGATCCGGCGCAAAGTGCCTTTTCCGAAGCGGCGATGTGGCCGTGGCAGATGATGCAGCAGATGCGCGAACAAATGCAGCAAACCGCCGATGCCGCTGCTCAGGCAAATGCCGAGAGCAAGGCCGAAGAGCTGTCGGGCAGCCGCAAGAAGTAGTCAGCGGCCGGCCAGCCACGCTGCCCAGAGCGGCAGCGTGAGCATCGAACCCAGCGTCGTCGCCGAGATCAGCCAGGCCACGCTGCGCCCGTCGCCGCCCATGCGCATCGCCAGGATGTAGGCCGACGACGCCGTCGGCAAGGCGGCGAACAGCACCACCACCTGATAGTTGAGACCACTCAAGCCGAGTTGCGCGCCGACCGTCAGGGCAATCAGCGGCAGAGCCAGCAGCTTGACGCCGAGCAGCCACAATGAATATCCCCGGACCCCGGGCATGCTGTCCAGCCGCAGCGCGGCGCCGACGGTAATCAGGCCAAGCGCAATCGAGGCGTCGGCCAGACGACCGAGAAAGGCCTGCAGCGGGGCCGGCGGAACGAAACCAAGCAGATTCAGCAAGAACCCGGTGACCGTCCCCCAGATCAGCGGATTACGCGCCACCTCGCGCCACAGGCCGACTTCGCCATGGCGCGCCAGCATCCACACCGAGACCAGATTGGCAACCGGCACGGCGGCGCCGACGATCAGGCCCATTGTGGCAATGCCGG
Source organism: Azonexus sp. IMCC34842 (assembly GCF_050368855.1). Lineage (GTDB taxonomy): Bacteria > Pseudomonadota > Gammaproteobacteria > Burkholderiales > Rhodocyclaceae > Azonexus > Azonexus denitrificans_A. Next base: position 3,621,867 of record NZ_CP178449.1, read on the forward strand.
GTGAACCGTACAACATGCCGGCAACGGCCAGCGCGATGTAGGAATTGAAGCGATAGCCGCACTGGAACAGCGAGGCATAGGTCAACGCCGGGAAGCGGCTGAACAGCTTGGGCACGATGCCGAGGACCATGCCTCCGAGCATGGCGGCGAATGCCGTGAGCAGCAGCGGCATCGCGGCGCCCAGATCGAGCCGCGTCTTGATGATGGCGTTGATCAGCAGGGCCGGAAAGAGAATGAAATAGACCAGCTTCTCGACGCCATTCCAGAAATGGTCGCCGAGATGCATCCAGCGCCGGATGGCCGCCCCGAGGAGGATCAGCGTGAAGTCGGGAAGCAGGAGAAGGGCGGTGTTCATCTGCGCATTTTAGGTGCAGCACCGCCGTCGCCCAACTGTGGAAAGCCGCAGGGCGGCTTGACCGGGCCGGACAAACCCGAAATACTGCCTCGCAGCTAGGAGAAATATATGAATCCCGAATGGTGGCACTGGGTCGTCGGCGGCATTGCGCTGGTTCTCGCCGAATTGGTTATTCCCTCGTTTTTCATCGTCTGGTTCGGTTTGGGCGCACTGTTTGTCGGCTTGCTTGCGCTAGCTTTCGAGCTCTCCCTGACGGCCCAGCTGGCAACCTGGACGATCGCCTCGCTGGCCATGGTCTGGCTGTGGTTCCGGGTTTTCAAGCAGAGCTTTCAAAGGACGCGGATCGGCACAGCCGATGGTGAAGTCATCGGCGAAATCGGCCTGCTGGTCAGCGCCGTCGCTCCCTTCGAACGGGGCAAGGTGCGTTTTCAACGGCCGGTGCTCGGCGCCGAGGAATGGGTGTGCCTGTCCGATACGGCGATCGCGGCCGGCGAACGGGTCAAGGTCATCGCGGTGGAAGGCAGTTTCCTGAAGATAGGCAAGGCTTAGAAAGGTCGAAAAATGGATATGAATGCAGGTTTCATGGTCACCCTAGCCATCCTCGTCTTCGTTGTGGTGACTATCGCCAAGGGCGTCCGTATCGTGCCGCAAGGCGAGGAATGGATCGTCGAGCGGCTCGGCAAGTACCACGGCACGCTGAAGCCCGGTCTCAACATCGTCATCCCCTACCTCGACAAGGTGGCCTACCAACTGGTGACCAAGGACATCATCCTCGACGTCCAGGAACAGGAAGTGATCACCCGCGACAACGCGGTGATCCTGACCAATGCCATCGCCTTCATCAAGGTCACCGACCCGGTCAAGGCGGTCTATGGCATTACCGACTTCTCGGAAGCCATCCGCAACATGATCATGACGACGCTGCGCTCCATCGTCGGCGAAATGGAACTCGACGAGGCGCTCTCCTCGCGTGACAAGATCAAGGCGCGGCTGCGCGAGAGCATCGCCGACGAGGCGGTGGACTGGGGCCTGACGGTCAAATCGGTGGAGATCCAGGACATCAAGCCGTCGCAGTCGATGCAAAAAGCCATGGAAATGCAGGCCGCTGCCGAGCGCGAACGCAAGGCGGTGGTGATCCGGGCGGAAGGCGCCAAGCAGGCGGCCATTCTCGAAGCCGAAGCCCGCCTTGAATCGGCCAAGCGTGACGCCAACGCCCAGGTCATGCTGGCCGAAGCCTCGGCCGAGGCGATCCGCCGCATCACCGCGGCAATCGGCGAGCAGACCGGGCCGATGTCCTACATGCTCGGAGAAAAGTACATCGCCGCGCTCGAACGGATGGGCGAGAAGGACAACGCCAAGGTCGTCGTCCTGCCAGCCGATCTGCAGGAAGCGGTGCGCGGCCTGTTCGGTCGGGCGAGCGGGCGCTGAGCGGCCGGAACGGCCACGCCCGCCTAGGCGACTGAAACTGCGCCGAGAGCGACCAGGCGCGCGATTTCCTCGCTCGACAGCCCGAGATCCATCAGCCGCTGCTGCGTATGCTCGCCGAGCAGCGGAGGCGGACTCTGAATGCTGCCAGGCGTACGGGAAAAGCGCGGTGCAGGGGCCGGCTGGCGCACACCGGCAATATCGACAAAGGCTTGCCGCGCCTGATTATGCGGATGCATTGGTGCATCCTGCATGGACAGGACCGGCCAGACGCAATCATCGGTGTCGTCGAACAATTGTTCCCAGTGAGCGCGCGGCGAACTCGCGAAGATTACGGCCAGGCGCTGCTTCATGACCGGCCAGCGCGTCGTGTCATATTGTTGCCCGGCAAAGTCCGGGTCCTCGCTCAGACCCAGTCGCTTGATGAAGGTCTGGTAAAACTGCGGTTCGAGCGGACAGACGCTGATCCACTGCCCATCGGCACAGGCATATACATCGTAAAACGGGGCGCTTGAATCAATCGCGCACTTGCCCTGCCACTCGCCCAGCGCTTCAAGGTTGAACAAGCCGTGGGCAAGAACTGCGGCACCTTCACACATCGCGGCATCGATGACCTGACCCTGACCGCTGCGTCCGGTTTCAATCAGCGCACAGGCAATGCCCCAAGCGAGCATCAATCCGCCCCCCCCCATATCGCCGATCAGGGTCGGCGGGGCCCACGGCGCGCCACCATGGCGACGCCCGGTATCCAGCACGCCGGCCAGTGCCGCGTAATTTGCATCATGGCCAGCCCGGGCGGCAAGCGGACCGCTTTGGCCCCAGCCCGTCATGCGGCCGTAGATCAGACGCGGGTTGAGCTCCAGACAGGTGTCCGGCCCGAAACCCAATCTTTCCATGACCCCGGGACGAAACCCTTCGATCAGCACATCAGCCTCACCAATCAGCTGCATGACCAGGGCTTTGGCTTCCGGATTCTTGAGATCAATGCACAGGGACTTCTTGCCACGATTGGCAACAGCCTTGCGCCCCCCACCGAACAGTTGCGAGGCAAAAGTGCCACCGGCCCGCTCAAGCAGCGTTACTTCCGCCCCCATGTCGGCGAGCAACATGCCGCAAAATGGTCCCGGACCAATCCCGGCGAATTCGACGACCTTGATGCCGGCCAGCGGTCCCGGCCGGCTCATTTGTCGCAGACGCCGAGGAGGTCGGCTTCCAGTTCGATCTCCATGCCTTTTTCCAGCCGCCGGTCGATGAACATGCCGCGATAGAGGCGCCCGGCATTGGCTGCTTTCACGCCATGCGGCGTTTCCCACTCGGTGACGCGCAGGCGGACCATGCCGATCTGTTCATCGCGTTCCGGCTGCGTCGCCGCCACACAGGGATAGGCCAGCGCCTGGCGATTGAATTCGGCCCGGCTGTATTGCTCGATGTTCTTGCCCGGCACCGTCGGGCAGTGACCGAGATGGCGGGTCTGCACTTCGGTGTCGATGACCTGCCCCTTCAGGTAATAGACCGGGTCGGTGACGACCCAGCCGCTGCCCCCCTCTTGATAGACCACGCAGGCACCCGCCTGCAGCAATTCCGGCTGCTTGAAGAGCAGCCGGGCCGACGGACGAAGCGCCGGCTCGGCGGCCAGCGCCGGGGTCGCCAGCAGGGCCAGCAGCACAAGAAGATTTCGCATGAACACAGCCGGTTTAATAGACCCGGCTATCTTCGATCACCTTGCCATCGTTGGGCAAGCCCCCGGGCGCCGAAAAAGCCACCTCGCCACGCAGCTTGGTGACCTCGCGCAGGCTGGCAACCAGCGCCTTGTCGAGCGCCTCGCCGCCGGCTTCGATTTCGCAATGCAGCACCATCCGATCCTGGCCGCCCGGATTATCGACGACCAGGCGCATGCGATGGATTTCCGGATGACGCCGGGCGATGTCGGCGACCTGCTCGGGATGCACGAACATGCCCTTGATCTTGGTCGTCTGGTCGGCCCGGCCGAGCCAGCCTTTCAGCCGGATATTGCTGCGCCCGCACGGCGAACGGCCGGGCAGGACGGCGGAAAGGTCGCCGGTGGCGAAGCGGATCAGCGGGTAATCCGGGTTGAAGGTGGTGACCACCACTTCGCCGACCTCGCCCTCGGCGACCGGGTCGCCGGTACCGGGACGAACGATTTCGAGCAGCAACTCCTCCTCGACGACCAGCCCGGCCTCAGCTTCGGTTTCATAGGCGATCGCCCCGATGTCGGCCGTGGCGTAACACTGGCGGACACTGATGCCGCGTTCGTTGAGCCAGCTCCGGGTGACCCCCGGCAAGGCTTCGCCCGAGACGCAGGCCTTGCTCAGCGAACTGATGTCGGCGCCGATTTCCTCGGCCTTTTCGACAATGATGCGCAAAAAGGACGGTGTGCCGACATAGCCGTCCGGCTTCAGGTCGACCATCGCCTGCACCTGCTGCTCGGTCTGCCCGACGCCACCGGGAAACACCGCACAGCCGAGCTTGCGTGCCCCGCCCTCCATCAGAAAGGCGCCCGGCGTGAAGTGATAGGAAAAGCAGTTGTGAATCAGGTCGCCGTTACGAAAGCCCGCCGCATAAAGCACGCGGGCCATGCGCCAGGGATCCATGTCCTTGCCCTGCAATTCGTAGATCGGCCCGGGCGACGAAAAAACGCGCTTGGCCTTGTGGCGCGGCAGCGAATTGAGACCGCCGAACGGCGGCGTCTTCTTCTGCAATTCGATCAGATCGCGCTTGCGGGTCAGCGGCAGTTTGGCCAGCGCCTCGCGCGTCACGCACTCGAACGGATTGACCCCGGCCAGCGCCTGGAAATAGTAATGGGTCGTTTCCTTGGCATGCGCCACCTGACGGGCCAGCTTGTCCATCAGGTCTTCTTCGCGCTCGTCCGGATCGCGGGTTTCCAGCGGATCGTAATAACTCATGATAACCAGCGCTTTCTGCGACGGTAGTGCTTCACATCTTTAAATGACTTGCGCCCGGCCGACGACAGGCCAAGGTAGAACTCCTTGACGTCCTCGTTGGTGCGCAGTCCTTCGGCGTCGCCTTCCATGACCACCCGGCCGTTTTCCAGGATGTAGCCGAAGTCGGCGTATTTCAGGGCGACCATGGTGTTCTGCTCGGCCAGCAGGAAACTGACGTTCTCGCGGCTGTTCAGATCCTTGACGATCTCGAAAATCTCTTCGACGATCTGCGGCGCCAGCCCCATCGACGGCTCGTCGAGCAGGATCATTTCCGGCTTGGCCATCAAGGCCCGGCCGATGGCGCACATCTGCTGCTCGCCGCCCGAGGTGTAACCGGCCTGCGAGCTGCGCCGCGTCTTCAGGCGCGGGAAGTAGTGATAGACCTTGTCGAGGCTGTCCTTCAGTTCGCCGCGCGAAATCGAACGGGTGTAGGCGCCGGTCAACAGGTTTTCCTCGATGCTCAGGTGGCCGAAACAATGCCGCCCTTCCATCACCTGGATGACGCCGCGCTTGACCAATTCGTTTGGGGTCAGTTGGTCAATGCGATTGCCCTTGTATTCGACCGAGCCCTTGGTGACGTCGCCGCGTTCGGCGCGCAACAGATTGGAAATCGCTTTCAGCGTCGTCGACTTGCCGGCGCCGTTGGCGCCGAGCAACGCGACAATCTTGCCTTTCGGCACGTGCAGCGACACGCCCTTGAGAACCAGGATCACGTGGTCGTAGATGACCTCGATGTTGTTGATGGCGAGGTAGTGGTCGGTAGCGGTAGTGGTTTGTGCAGTCATGGGATTCCTTTTAGTTGCTAGTCGCTAGTCGTGAGCAAGAGCCCCGGCTAGCGACTAACGACTACCGACTAATTACTTTTCTTTGCTGCAATCACGCGGCGTGATGCCCTTTTCCTTGGCGTACTGCTTCGCCGAGGCCTGGAACAGCGGGTGGATCAGCGCCTTGTTGCCTTCGATCCAGCCGGACACCGGCACCCACTTGGCGCCGTCCCATTGCTGGACTTTCACCTTGCCGGAACCTTCGTGGTTGTCACAGGAAGTCTTGATTTCCGGCAACAGGTCGGTGGCGCCCAGCGTCTTCAGGCGGGCCTCGGTGATGTTCAGGTTTTCCAGCGCCCAACGCATCTGCTCGCCGTTCAGCGCCTTGCCCTTGCCGTATTTTTCCTGGCCCTTGCGGATCGCCTCGACCGACAGCACGGCGGCGGAAACGCCGCGGTTGTAAAGAACGGTGCCGATCTTGGCCTTGTCCTGCAGGTTGCCCTTGTTGGCGCCGTAGACCACCTTCTCGATGTCGGAAATCACCGGCACCTGCTTGCCGGCGACGTTCCAGGTCGCGGCCATGTAGCCCTTGGCGGCTTCGCCGGCCGGGATGACGTCTTCCTCGGAACCGGTCCACCATGAGCCGATCATCTTGTCACGCGGGTAGCCGACCTTCTGGGCCGCCTTCAGCGCCGTCTGGTTCATCACGCCCCAGCCCCAGAACACGACGTAATCCGGCTTCTCCTGACGAATCTTCAGCCACTGGGCGCCCTGCTCGTTGCCCGGGTGGGCGACCGGAATCTGTACCAGCTGGAACTTGTTCAGCGAGGCTTCGGCTTCCATCGCGATGATGGCTTCCTTGCCATAGGCCGAGTCGTGATACAGGTAGACGATCTTCTTGCCGGTCAGATTGCCGGCATTCTTGTCCTTGATGAACTTGACGATGGCCGAGGCCTGCATCTGGTAGGTGGTGACCAGCGGGAAGGCGTAGGGGAAGACCGAGCCGTCCACCGCATCGGTCCGGCCGTAGCCCATCATCGCCAGCGGCAGCTTGTCCTGCGCCGACTTGTCGACCAGGGCGTAGGAGATGCCGGTAGACATCGTGTGGATCGGGCCGGCCGACTTGGCAGCCTTGCTCTTCAGGCGCTCGTAGCACTCGACGCCCTTGGCGTTGTTGTATTCGGTTTCGCACTCTTCCCAGGTCATCTGGACGCCATTGACGCCCTTTTCCTTCATGTTGACGTAGTTCAGGTAGTCGATGAAACCGCCATAGAAGGCCTGGCCGTTCGAGCCGTAGGGGCCGACGCGGTAGTCGATCAGCGGGAAGAACTGCTCTTCCGCGGCGACCGCCATTTGCGACAGCAGGGCCAGGGACACCGCAGCAGCGGCGAGGGCGGGTTTGAATTTTTTGATCATTGAATGTCTCCTCCAGATTTACAGAAAAGCGACGGGGCCGCCGCCGCTTGGACAATAGCCCTTCCTAGTGCGGGAACGGCCACAGACGCAGTTTCTCCTTGGCGATTTGCCACAGACGGGCCAGCCCGTGCGGCTCAACGATCAGGAAGAACATGATCAGCGCACCGAACACCAGGATCTGGATATGCGACACGGTGGCGCTGGCAAAAGGCAGGCCGAACAGATCGGCGACGAAGGGCAGAGCCACATCGAGGAAGATCGGCAGCAGCAGGATGAAGGCGGCGCCGAGGAAGCTGCCCATGATCGAACCGACACCGCCGATGATGATCATGAACAGGATCTTGAACGACATCTCGAGCGAAAAGCCGTCCGGCTCGACCGAGCCGAGGTAGCAGAAGGCGTAGAGCGCCCCGGCCACGCCGCAGTAGAAGGAACTGACGGCAAAGGCGAGCAGCTTGGTCGGCATCAGACGGATGCCGATCACCGAGGCGGCGACGTCCATGTCGCGCACCGCCATCCAGGCCCGGCCGGTCGATGAGCGGACCATGTTCTTGGCGGCCAGCGCCATGACGACAACGATGGACAGTACCAGCAGGTATTTCTCGACCGGGGTGGTCAGCTCATGACCGAAGATGATCAGCTTCTGGGTCGAAATCACGCCGGACGACGAGTTGTTCGACAACCAGGGGAACTTGGTCAGACACCAGACGATGAAGAACTGCGCCGCCAGCGTCGCCACCGCCAGATAGAAACCCTTGATGCGCAGCGAGGGCAGGCCGAACAGGATGCCCACCCCGGCGGCGGTGAGGCCGGCCAGGACAAAGGAAACCAGCAGCGGAATGCCTTCGACCCGCAACTGGAAATTGTAGGCAGCGTAAGCGCCGACCGCCATGAAGGCGGCCGAACCGAGCGACAACTGGCCGGCATAACCGGTCAGTACATTCAGGCCGAGCGCCGCCAGGGCGAAAATCAGGAAGGGAATCAGGATGGCCGAGAACCAGTATTCGCTGGCCAACAACGGCACCCCGAGGAAAGCGACGGCAAGCAGCACGATGACCCCGATGCGGTCCTGGCGGATCGGGAACAGTTGCTGGTCGGCGGCGTAGGTGGTCTTGAATTGACCGGCTTCACGGTAAAGCATGTTTTATTAGTCCTTAGTCGCTAGTCTTTGGTCGCGGAGCAGAAGCTGCGGCGCTACACGCGGTCGATGTGCTTCTCGCCAAACAAGCCTTCCGGCCGCACGAGAAGGAAGAGCAGCGCCAGCACATACGGGAACCAGCCCTCGATGCCGCCGAAATTGCCGCCGAACAGATCCTGCATGACCGGCGGAATGTAGATTTCCGCCAGCTTTTCGGAGGCGCCGATGATCAGGCCGCCGACGATCGCCCCCGGGACCGAGGTGAAGCCGCCGAGGATCAAAACCGGCAGCGCCTTGAGTGCGGTGAAAGTGAGCGCAAACTGCACGCCGTTTCTCGCCCCCCACATCATGCCGGCGACCAGCGCGACGAAGCCGGCGACGCCCCAGACGATGGCCCAGATGTGCTGCAGCGGAATGCCGATCGACAGGGCCGCCTGATGGTCGTCGGCGACAGCGCGCAGGGCCCGGCCGATACGGGTGTATTGGAAGAACAGGGCGAGCGTCGCGACCAGCACGGCAGCCACGCCGGCCGCCACCAGATCGAACTTGGAAATGACCATGTTCCAGTTGTCGAGGATCCAGGGAATCGGCTCATCGACGATGCCCAGTTCCAGGGCCCGCGGGTCGCTGCCGAAGATCATCGGGGCCAGGCCTTCGATGAAGAAGGCCAGACCGATGGTCGCCATGAACAGCGAAATCGGCGGCTGGTTGACCAGCTTGCGCAGCACGAACTTCTCGGTGGCGATGCCGAACAGCGTCATGATGCCGAACGCGAGGATGATCGCCAGCCACAGCGGCGCCCCCTTCTCGATGCAGCCGACCACCGACAGCGCCGCCATATAGACCATTGCGCCCTGGGCGAAGTTGAAGACGCCCGAGGCCTTGTAGATCATCACGAAGCCGAGCGCCACGAGGGCATACATGACCCCCGAGAGCAGTCCGCCGATCAGGACTTCAAAGAAAAAATTCATCTCCCCGTCTCCTTAGTGACCAGCGCCCAGATAGGCTTTGATCACATCCTCATTGTTTTTCACTTCGTCGGGCACGCCGTCGCCGATCTTCTTGCCGTAGTCGAGCACGACGACGCGGTCGGAAATATCCATGACGACGCCCATGTCGTGTTCGATCAGCACGATGGTCGTGCCGAACTGGTCATTGACGTCGAGGATGAAGCGGCACATGTCCTGTTTCTCTTCGACGTTCATGCCGGCCATCGGCTCGTCGAGCAGCAGCATCGACGGCTCTGCGGCCAGCGCCCGGGCTAGCTCGACGCGCTTTTGCAGGCCATAGGGCAGGCGGCCGACCGGCGTCTTGCGGATGTGCTGGATTTCCAGGAAATCGATCACTTCCTCGACCTTCTGGCGATGCGCCAGCTCTTCCTGGCGGGCCCGGCCAAACCACAGGGCATGCTCGATGAAGTTCGACTTCATCTTGGTGATCCGCCCGGTCATGATGTTGTCGAGCACGGTCATGCCCTTGAACAAGGCAATGTTCTGGAAGGTGCGGGCGATGTTCTGGCGGGCCGCCATGTGCGGCTCCATCTTCTTGCGCTCCTGGCCGTGCCAGAAAATCTTGCCGTCCTGCGGGTGGTAAACGCCGTTGATGACGTTCAGCATCGAGCTCTTGCCGGCCCCGTTCGGGCCAATGATGGCGCGGATTTCGTGTTCGCGGACGTCGAAGGAGATGTCGGTCAGCGCCTTGACGCCGCCGAAACGCAGGGAAATGTTCTGCAGGTCGAGAATGACGTCGCCTATTTTTTTGCTCATGTTCAGGCAGCCTTTTTCACGATCGGAAAGGTTTTCGCTTCGATGATCTTCAGGTCGGCCGACACCTTGCCGCGCCGGCCATCCTCGAACTTGACCTCGGTTTCGATGAACTGATTGGTCTTGCCCGCGTAGAGCGCGTCGATCAGCACCTTGTATTTCTCGGCAACGAAGCCGCGGCGCACCTTGCGCGTCCGCGTCAGTTCGTCGTCGTCGGGATCGAGTTCCTTGTGCAGCACCAGGAAACGATGGATCTGCGAATCGGCGACCATCGTGTCATGGACCAGTTCGGCATTGATCTGCTCGATGCACTCGCGGATCAGTTCCAGCACCTCCGGCTTGCCGGCCAGGTCGGCATAACCGGCGTAGGAGATGCCGCGCCGCTCGGCCCAGTTGCCGACCGCGCCGACGTCGATATTGATGAAGGCGCAGACCATGTCGCGCTGGTCGCCGAAGCAGACAGCTTCCTTGATGTGCTGGAAGAACTTCAGCTTGTTCTCGATGTAGTTCGGGGCGAACATCGCGCCGTTCGACAGCTTGCCGACGTCCTTGGCCCGGTCGATGATCTTCAGGTGGCCGTCCTCGTCGAGGAAGCCGGCATCGCCGGTCATGAAATAGCCATCGACGTTGATCGCCTCGGCGGTGGCATCGGGGCGCTTGTAGTATTCCTTGAGCAGCATCGGCCCCTTGACCAGCACCTCGCCGCTGTCGGCGATCTTGATTTCGACGCCGGGAGCCGCCTGGCCGACCGAGTCGAACTTGATCGCGCCGTCCGGCTGGATGCAGACATAGGCGCAGGTTTCGGTCTGGCCGTAGAACTGCTTCAGATTGACGCCCATCGAGCGATAGAAGCGGAACAGTTCCGGCCCGATCGCCGCCCCGGCGGTGTAGGCAACGCGGATGCGGCTCATGCCGAGGACGTTGCGCAACGGACCATAGACCAGCAGGTTGCCGAGCCAGTACTGCAGACGATCGCCGAAACCGACCGACTTGCCGTCGAGAATGTCGGCGCCGCAGCGCTTGGCGACTGCCATGAAGTAATGGAACATTTTCTGTTTCAGCGGGCCGGCGTCTTCCATGCGGATCATCACCGAGGTCAGCAGGCTCTCGAAGACGCGCGGCGGGGCGAAATAGCAGGTCGGGCCGATTTCGCGCAGGTCGGTCATCACCGTCTCGCCGGATTCCGGACAGTTGATGGTGAAGCCGGCGACCAGCGCCTGGGCGTAGGAGAACAGGTGATCGCCGACCCAGGCCATGGGCAGGTAGGAGAGGATGTCGCCATCCGCCCCCAGCTTGTCGACCTGCACCCCGCCCTGGGCGGCGGCAATGAAGGCGGCGTGCGTCTGGCAGACCCCTTTCGGCTTGCCGGTCGTGCCCGAGGTATAGAGCATCACCGAAACGTCGTCGAAATGGCCCTGCTCGACTTCGGCATTCAAGAAATCGCTGTGATTGCGGTCGTGAATCCGACCCATCTCCATCAGTTCATGGATGTCGTGCAGGAAGGGCTGGCTGTAATGGCGCATGCCGCGCGGATCGTCATAGACGATGTGTTCCAGCGTCGGCACCTGATCCTGGATTTCCAGCATCTTGTCGACCTGTTCCTGATCCTCGACGACGACGAAGCGGATGCCGGCATCCTGCAGCACGAAGAGCATTTCGCTGGCCACCGCATCCTGGTAGAGCGGTACCGGCACACCGCCCAGGCACTGGGCGGCGGTCATCATCATGTAGAGATGCGGCCGGTTGTCGCCGATGATCGCCAGATTGTCGCCGCGCTTGAAACCGAGCGAGGCCAGGCCGCAAGCCAGCGCCCGGACGCGCTCGGCGACATCGGACCAGGTCCAGGTTTGCCAGATGCCGAGATACTTCTCGCGCATGGCCGGGGCATCGGGCCGCGTCTGGGCATGATGAAACAGTAATCGCGGGAAGGTATGCAAACCATCCAGCGAAGCAAAATTCGCCTGCCTGGGCATTCTTTAGTCTCCTCTTTGCCGCGTTTTTAGGTACGCGGTCTAACGTTCGTTTGAATCATTGTGGGCACGATAGCCTTACACAAACCTTGCAGCGCACCACAACGATCACAGATTGTCGCGGCCCAGTGTAGGCACAGCCGGGGCTTATAATTGTCATCCGGCAGACAATCCAGGAAATAAATTGAAGAACGCCGAAGAACTATTGCGCACCTCCCTGTGGGGGCGATCCCTCACCGAAGAAGAAATGCTCAAAGCACTGGCCGGCACCAGCGAGCGCACCTTCGCGGCCGGCGCCTTCATCTGCATGAAGGGCGAACCGGTCGACTACTGGATGGGCATCATCAACGGCCTGGGCAAGATGGCCAGCCACTGGACCACCGGCAAGACCACCTCGCTGACCGGCATCAGCTCCGGCGGCTGGTTCGGCGAAGGCTCTTTGCTCAAGACGGAGGTTCGCCGCTACGACGTCATGGCGATCCGCGAAACCCGCGTCGCCTTCATGAATCGCGCCACCTTCAACTGGCTGCTCGACCACAGCATTCCGTTCAATCGCTACCTGGTCGCCCAGTTGAACGAACGCCTCGGCCAGTTCATCGGCATGATCGAAAACGAGCGCATGCTCGACACCGATGCCCGCATCGCCCGCGGCCTGGCCGCCCTGTTCAACCCGGTGCTCTACCCGGGCACCAACCGCCTGTTGCAAATTTCGCAGGAAGAGCTCGGCTACCTGGCCGGGGTTTCGCGGCAGCGCGCCAATCAGGCGCTCAAAGTGCTCGAAGATGCCGGCCTGGTGCGCAGCGAGTACGGCGGCATCAACGTCCTCGACCTCGACGGCCTGCGCAGCTTCGGCGACTGAGCGGAGCGGCCACCGGCCGACCGCAAGCCCGATTTCCCCCGAAAAGGCTTTGTCGCCAACACCGGATGCCCTATAGTTTTCCGGCACCCGATTTATGCCATTTGGTTTAATCGATGGCATTCGGCCCAATGGTCACCACAAACCTACTTAGGGGGAAATTCATGACGCAAGGCAGAACGGCAAACCGCATCAAACAGGGGTTGTGCATCCTAGCTCTGGCGCTCGCCGCGCCGATCGCCCAAGCGGCCCCGGCCTGGCAGATCAACCCTTCGGGCCTTGGCGTCAGCGGCGCCACAGCCGTGTCCGAGGTCACAGTCGGTGGCGTCGGTTTTGTCCAGAGACAGCCGACCAGTGAGACGGACTTCACTTTTACCGAGCATGGCGCCTACCGCCTTGCGCTACCAGGCGCCCAGGAAATCACCGTGGTCTACTCGGTGGCCGGCAACGGTCTATTCGCCAATCCCTTTGCCCTCCATTTCAATACGGGCAGCATCAACCTGTATGCCGATCCGAACTTCGATTTCGCCAGCGCGACCGGCACCTACGGGGCCGACAATGGTACGCCGCTGGCTAGCTTCAGCATTTTCGCCGGTGGCATAGCGAGCAACGGAATGGTCAATCTGAGCGCCCGACTCGACGCCGGTACGCTGCGCTCCGGCTATTTGTTCGACGCGGCCGGCAATGATCTGGCCAATGCCGACAATGTGCTGATGCAACTCGGCGTCTTCAACCAGACGACAACGCCGGACGCCCTGCTGCTTTCCGAAATCGTCTGCGGCCTGGCCGGCTATGGCGGCGCCGGCTGCAACGGCAGCCCCTACGTCGCTTCATCATTCGCCTTCACCGTGCAGGATGGCGGCCAGATGTCGCTGGCCAGCGTGCCGGAACCGGCGACCAGCGGTTTGTTGCTGGCCGGCCTTGGCTTGATTCCGCTGGCCGCCCGGCGGCGTCGGCGGCGCGCCGAATAATCGCGCCAGCCAGGGGCACAGACCGGGGCTACTTCAGGTAGCCCCAGCTCCTTAGGCGGCTTTGCGAATACTCCGCCGCCTTGCCCTGTTTGCTCTGGGTCAGATAGCTCGAAAACAGGCGGGCCGCTTCCTGCTTGTTGCCCATGCCTTCCTGGGCGATGCCTTTGAGGAAGGTAACCCCCGCCTCGCCGGGGAGCAGACGGTCATAGCGATCGAGTTGCTCGTAGGCCGCGGCCGGATCACGCTGGCCGAGAGCCAGCACGCCGGCCAGCTTGTGGGCCTGCGCTTCCTGCGGATAGATCGCCGTTGCCGTCCGGGCATATTCCAGCGCCTGGGCATCCTTCTCCTGCACCGACAGGCATTTCGCCATCAGCAGATTGGCGGCATAGTCGCGCGGCGTGCTCTTCAGCGCCGCCCGGAACTGCTCCTCAGCCTTGCCGTACTGCTTGCCCGCCATCGCCGTTTCGCCTTTCTGGCAGGCCTCGATGGTCGGCTTGATGCGGCGCAGCGCCGCCGTGTTGTCCATGAAGCGCTCGCGCCCGACCTCGCGCTTGTTGGTCGCGGCGTACTTGCTCTCGGCCAGCTGTTTCGCGGTATCGCGCCGCTCGCTGCTCATCGGGTGGGTCGCGAACATCGTCTGCAACATGCTCGGCGCTTCCTTCTGCTGATCGACCAGCAATTGCTGCAGGCCGACCATGCCACTGGCCGGATAGCCGGCGCGCACCATGTATTCCTGGCCCAGCGCATCGGCCTCGCGCTCGTTGTCGCGGGAATAACTGGAGAGCAGCACGCTGGCCCCGAGCTTGGTCCCGAGATCGACCAGGCCGCCGTAACCGGCGGCTGAGCCGATCAGATTGGCGCCGCTGACCGCAATCTGGGTAACCATCGCCTGACCCTGGCGCTGCGCGGCATGACGGGCATTGACGTGACCCAGTTCGTGGCCGAGCAAGGCGGCGAGTTCGGCCTCGTTGTCGAGGTCGACCAGAATGCCACGCGTCACCCCCACCGCCCCGCCGGGAAAGGTGTAGGCATTGACGTAATTGGCGTTGAGCACACGGTAGGAATACGGCATTTGCGGCCGATGCGTGTTGGCATCCAGCCGCTGGCCGACACTGCCCAGGTAGCCATTGAGCGAGGCATCCTGGACCGGCCCGAGATCCTGGGAGAACTGCTGCGGCGCGACCTTTCTATCGACGTTCTTTTCCTCGTCCTCGCTCATGCCGACCAGGATGGCGCCACCGCCGACCGGCGAACTGGCGCAGCCGGACAGAGCGGCCGCCCCGAACAACCCGAGTACCTGGCGACGGGTGAGGCGGTTGCGTTGCAGACTCAAGGCAAGATCATCGTGATGGCGCATCGCAACTCCCGGCAAGCTAAGAAAATGAGTGATTTTCGATTCTGCGACAAAATCCGGACGATTGCCATGCACCATGAAAAACGGCGAGGTTGATCGCCTCGCCGTCTGTTTCGTCGCCGCCCCCTTGCACCGAACAGCCGGCTGGGGGACTGGCGCTTCAAGGGATCATCAGACCCGGTACTGGGCGACCACCCGATGCATTTCGGCAGCCAGCCGAGCCAGTTCGCCGGCTGTTTCCGAGGTGGAACTCGACGCCGAGCTGTTTTCTTCCGACATCTGGGCGATCTGCTCGACCTGCTGGGCGATGCTGGTGCTCGCCACGCTCTGCTCGCGAATCGCATCGCTGATGTCGCCGACCATATTGACCGCCTGACGCGAACTGCTGCCGATCGCCTGGATCGCCACATTGGCTTCTTCGGCGCTACTGACGCCGGCCTCGACCTTTTCCACCACCATCCCGATGCCCTGTACCGCCGACTGGGCGCTGGTCTGCATTTCGGCAATGGTTTTGCCGATTTCCTGGGTCGATTGGGTAGTCCGCTCAGCCAGCTTGCGTACCTCGTCGGCCACCACCGCGAAACCCCGGCCCTGCTCGCCGGCCCGCGCCGCCTCGATGGCGGCATTGAGCGCCAGCAGATTGGTCTGGTCGGCCACTTCCTTGATCACCGAGACAACATGGTTGATGCGCTCGCTCTGCTGTTCCAGGCGGGAAATCTGCTCGGCGGCGCTGCGCACCGTTTCGGCGATGCCATTGATGCCGACCACGGTCTGCCCGATGATGCTTTCGCCGCGCTGGGCCTGCTCGCCCGACGACACCGACAAACCGTTGGCTTCCCGCGCCCGGTCGGCAACGTGGTTGATGCTGACCGTCATTTCCTCGACCGTGGCAGCCATGCTGGAGGCTGCTTCGCTCTGGTGCGAAGAGGCAATCGACATCTGGTTGGAAGAGGTCGCCACCCGGTTGGCGGCAGAATTGACGCCCGTCGTGTGGCGGGCGATTTCCTGCAGGCTCCCCTGCAGGCGATCGAGCAGACGGTTGAAGGCACCACCGGCCTTGGCCACTTCGTCGTCGCCCTTGATCGGCAGACGACCGGTGAAGTCGAGCGAGCTTTCGATACGCAAGAAGATGGCGACCATGCCGCCGAGCGACGTCGTTACATGGCGGTAGAGCATGAAGCCCATCAATCCGGTCACGGCGGTGGCCAGCAAAATCACCATGATGGAAACAACCTTGCCGCTGGAGTATGCGTCGGCAGCCTTTTGCACTTCCCCTTCGGCCAGCGTTTCATTGTACTTGGCGTGCGCCTCGATGTTCTCGCCGATTTTCTTCGACAGCTCACCAGCCTGCCCCATGCCGGACTTGGCCTTGTCCGGCTGGCCGGCCTTGGTCGCAACTATGGCGTTATCGAGCAGCGGCAGGTAATCCTTGACCAGCCCCTTGCTGGTTTCCAGGTACTGCTTGTCCTTGTCGTCACTGATCAGCTTCTCGTAATCGCGCAGATGTAGTTCGAGATCCTGCTTGCTGTTTTCAATGCGCTTTTCGTAAGTCGGACGCTGTTCTTCGCTGCTCAGCAGATATCCCAGAACCGCAACGCGCAGTCGGAGGAAGCTGCTCTCCATGTTGGCCACCTTGCGAATGCTCGGAATCGAATTCTCGTGCGCATACTGCAGGTTGGAATTGATCGCCCCCATCTGACGCAGGCCAAACGAGCCAACCACAACCAAGCCTGCGACAGCCACCAATATCAAAATAGCCAAACGTTTGGCAATAGTCATTAGTTCTCCCTAATCAGTTCGGATTATTACTTTGCGGATAGTAATCCTCGAAGTAGATAAAGACGAGTCGAGAAGGGCGCCACAAGGACTCTCCGAGCGACAACCGCAAATAAAAACGGCGAGGTTCATCGCCTCGCCGTCCGTTTTGTCTCCGCCACCCTATCGGGTTCGGGTTGCTGTTCCCCTTTCGGGGGTTTCCTTACATGCTGCGCCGGTACTGGCCGCCAACTTCGTAGAGCGCGGTACTGATCTGGCCAAGCGAGCAACACTTCACCGCCTCGACCAGCACGGCGAAGACATTGCCGTCCTCGATCACCGTCTGCTTCAGTTTTTCCAGCATAGCCGGCGCCTGGGCCGCATTACGGGCCTGGAAGTCGCGCAAGCGCTTGATCTGCCCCTGCTTTTCCTCGTCGGTCGAACGGGCCAACTCGATTTCCTGCTGCGCCATGCCCTTCGGATTGAGGAAGGTATTGACACCGATGATCGGGTAGGAGCCGTCGTGTTTCTTGTGCTCGTAGAACATCGACTCTTCCTGGATCTTGCCACGCTGATAGCCGGTTTCCATGGCCCCGAGCACACCGCCACGCGAGGCGATGGCTTCGAATTCCTTCATCACGGCTTCCTCGACCAGATCGGTCAGTTCGTCGATGACGAAGGCGCCCTGGTTCGGGTTTTCGTTCTTGGCGACGCCCCACTCGCGGTTGATGATCAGCTGGATGGCCATGGCGCGTCGCACTGACTCTTCCGTCGGCGTCGTGATCGCTTCGTCGTAGGCATTGGTGTGCAGCGAGTTGCAGTTGTCGTAGATGGCGATCAGCGCCTGCAGCGTCGTGCGGATGTCGTTGAAGTCCATCTCCTGGGCGTGCAGCGAACGGCCAGAGGTCTGGATGTGGTACTTCAGCTTCTGGCTGCGCTCGTTGGCGCCGTACTTGTTCTTCATCGCAATCGCCCAGATGCGCCGGGCGACGCGGCCGATCACCGAGTATTCCGGGTCCATGCCGTTGGAGAAGAAGAAGGAGAGGTTCGGCGCGAAGTCGTCGATATGCATGCCGCGCGCCAGATAGCTCTCGACATAGGTGAAGCCGTTCGACAGCGTAAAGGCGAGCTGGCTGATCGGATTGGCCCCGGCTTCGGCGATGTGATAGCCGGAGATTGACACCGAGTAGAAGTTCTGCACCTGATTATGGACGAAGAATTCCTGGATATCGCCCATCATCTTCAGCGCGAATTCGGTCGAGAAGATGCAGGTATTCTGCCCCTGGTCTTCCTTCAGAATGTCGGCCTGCACGGTGCCGCGCACGTTCGCCAAAGTCCATTCGCGAATTTTCTCGGCTTCGTCCTCGGTCGGCTGGCGGCCGTTGTCCTTCACAAACTTGACCAGCTGCTGCTCGATGGCGGTATTGAAGAAACAGGCCAGGATGATCGGCGCCGGGCCGTTGATGGTCATCGACACCGAAGTGGTCGGGCAGACCAGATCGAAACCGTCGTAGAGCACCTTCATGTCGTCGAGCGTCGCGATCGAGACGCCGGAATTGCCGATCTTGCCGTAGATGTCCGGCCGTTCATCGGGGTCGCAGCCGTACAGCGTCACCGAGTCGAAAGCGGTTGAGAGACGATGCGCCGGCATGCCTTCGGAAACGCGCTTGAAGCGGCGGTTGGTGCGGAAGGCATCGCCCTCGCCGGCGAACATCCGGGTCGGATCCTCGCCCTCGCGCTTGAAGGCGAAGACGCCGGCGGTGTAGGGGAAGGAGCCGGGGACATTTTCCTTCATCAGGAAACGCAGGGTTTCGCCGTCATCGCCGAACTTCGGCAGGATCACCTTGCGGATCTTGGTGCCGGACAGCGATTCGGAGACCAGTTGGGTGCGGATTTCCTTGTCGCGGATCTTCACAACGTATTCGTCGCCGGCATAGGCGGCCACGGTGTCCGGCCACATGTCGAGCAGCTTTCTGGCCTTCGGATCGATTTCGCCATCTTTCCAGGCAATCATTTCGTCAAAGTCGGCGGTCGGCTTGTCGCAGCCTTTGAAGAGGGCGGCCGAAATGCTCAGCGACTGACGCTCGCGAGCCAGCTTGACCTGTTCGTCGGTGTGGGCGTGATAACCACGCACCGCATCGGCAATTTCGGCCAGATAGCGGACGCGCTGGGCCGGCACGATGGCGCGCTGGCTGGACGACTGCTTGACGGTAACCCGCGGCAGCTTGCCTTGCGCCAGTTGCAGACCCTTTTCGGCGAGAGTCGGGACCAGCGCCTGGTACAGCGCGGTCACCCCGTCATCGTTGAAACGGGCGGCCTGCGTGCCATACACCGGCATGTCGTCGGTCGGGGTGGTGAATAGCTCGCGGTTGCGCTGGTACTGCTTGCGGACATCGCGCAGCGCATCCTCAGAACCCTTGCGGTCGAACTTGTTGATCGCCACGAAATCGGCGAAATCGAGCATGTCGATCTTTTCCAGCTGCGAGGCGGCGCCGAACTCGGGTGTCATCACATACATCGAAATATCGACGAAGGGCACGATGGCTGCATTGCCCTGGCCGATACCAGAGGTTTCGACGATCACCAGATCGAAACCGGCCAGCTTGCAGGCAGCGATCACTTCGGGCAACGCGACGGAAATTTCGCTGCCGGTATCGCGGGTCGCCAGCGAACGCATGAAGATGTTCGGATGTTCGATGGCGTTCATCCGGATACGGTCGCCCAACAACGCACCGCCGGTGCGTTTGCGCGACGGGTCGATGGAAATCAGGCCAATCTTGACAGCATCGTTCTGGTCGAGGCGGAAGCGGCGGACCAGTTCGTCGGTCAGCGAGGACTTGCCGGCCCCGCCGGTACCGGTGATGCCGAGCACCGGCACGGTCAACGCCGCGGCGGCCTTGAGCAAGGGCTCCTTGAGCGCCGGCGCCTCGCCGTTTTCCAGCAGCGTGATCAGGCGGGCCAGCAGGCGTTTGTCACCAGCTTTGAGACCGGCCAGCGCCTCGTCGGCCGTCGGCACACCGTCTTCAGCCAGATCGAAGTCGGCGTTCTGCACGACCTCGTTGATCATGCCCTGCAAGCCCATATGGACGCCATCTTCCGGCGCATAGATGCGGGTCACGCCATAAGCATGCAACTCCTTAATTTCGGATGGCACGATGACGCCGCCGCCGCCACCGAAGACCTTGATGTTCTCGCCGCCATTGGCTTTCAGCAGATCGATCATGTACTTGAAGAACTCGACGTGGCCGCCCTGATACGAGGTAATGCAGATGCCCTGGGCGTCTTCCTGCAGCGCGGCATTGACGATTTCCTGCACCGAGCGGTTATGGCCGAGGTGGATCACCTCGGCGCCGGTCGATTGCAGGATGCGGCGCATGATGTTGATCGAGGCATCGTGACCATCGAACAGCGAGGCGGCGGTGACGAAACGCACCTTGTTTTTCGGCTTGTACGGGGAAAGCTTCTTGGCAACGGAAAGATCGGTCATGGGAGCGATGCCTCATCAAAACTGGGGAAAGGCGCCATGGTATGCCGCTTTATCGACCATGCCATTGTCGCGAATGACGATAATCGTGCAAATTCCGCCAAGGTGATAAAGTGCTGCGGTCGTCCACTTGGGAACAGCATCAATGCTGCATCGCACCAATCCGAACGCCCCGATGCGCAGCCAAACCACTGTCGCCATGGGCTTTGTCACCGGCATGCTGGCCGGACTGCAGCGCCAGGGCAGAAACCCGGCCCCGCTGCTGGCCGCCACCGATATCGATATTGCAGACACCGCCAGCCGGATTCCGATCGAGCGCTACGCCGCGCTCTACAACCGGATCAACCGCGAACTGGACGACGAGGGTTTCGGCCTGTTCGCCCAGCCGATGCGGATCGGCAGCTTCGAGTTCCTCTGCCGCGGCTGTATCAGCGCTCCGACCCTGGCCGAAGCGCTGCAGCGCGCCTGCCGCTTCCTGCACATCGTGCTGCCCGACCTGACGCTCAGCATCCGCCGTCACCACGGTCAGGCCGAACTGGTGATCAGCGAAAGCCGTCGGCTGGCCGTCGCCCCGGACGATCCGGGGCGCGTCTTCGCCTTCGAATGGCTGCTCCGTCTGCTGCACGGCTTGGCCTGCTGGCTGGCCGGGCGCGGCCTGGCGCTCGATAGCGTGATCTTTCCCTACCGCCGCCCGCCGCATTCAGCCGATTACGCCTTGATTTTCACCGAGGACTCCCGCTTCGCCCCGACCGTGCCGGGCGGCGTCGGAACGCTGGTCGCCAGCTTCAACGCCAACCTGCTCGACCTGCCGATCCGCCGCGACGAGGCGGCTCTCGCCAGCTTCCTCGACGGCGCCCCGGGCAAGCTGACCACCCTTTACCGGCGTGACCGGGAAATGGTCACCCGTGTCCGCGACCTGCTGCGTGCGGCTTTGCCAGAGACGCTCGGTCTCGACGAGATCGCCGACCGCCTGCACCTCTCACCGCGCACCATGCATCGTCGGCTGGAAGAGGAAGGCTCGAGTTTTCGCGCCATCAAGGACGCCTTGCGCCGCGACATGGCGCTGGCCCGGCTGACCAAAAGCCGCGATCCCATCGCCCAGGTCGCCGCCGACCTCGGCTATGCCGACACCTCGGCCTTCTATCGGGCTTTTGTCGAATGGACGGGGATGGCGCCGGCCCATTACCGGCAGAAATGGGCCGGCAAGCTGGCCGGATCAAGCTAACGCCTGCCGCACCGTCAGGCGCGGCAGGCCAGGAGCGCTTAGGTAGACTCGGTTTCGCGCACGTAAGGCTCGCGCAGATCGACCGGCTTGATGCCCTTCTTGCGCATGCGGATGTTGAGCATTTCGACACCGACCGAGAAGGCCATGGCGAAATAGATGTAACCCTTCGGCACATGATGGCCGAAGCCGTCGGCGATCAGCACGACGCCGACGACGACCAGGAAGGACAGCGCCAGCATCTTGATCGTCGGGTGATTGGTGACGAATTCGCCGATCGAGCGGGCAAACAGCATCATCAGACCGACCGAGGCGACCACCGCGGCGATCATCACGCCGACCTGGCTGACCATGCCGACGGCGGTAATGATCGAATCCAGCGAGAAAACCAGGTCGATGACGATGATCTGGGCGATGACGCCGGCGAAGCTCGACGCCACCTTGCGCGACTCGCCGCCCTCCTCGCCCTCGAGCAACTGGTGCACCTCGCCGGTACTCTTCCAGATCAGGAACAGGCCGCCGGCAATCAGGATCAGGTCGCGCCCGGAGACGGCAAAGTCGAACAGCGTCAACACCGGCTCAGTCAGTCCGACAATCCACGACAGGACCAGCAGCAGGCCGATACGCATGAACATCGCGAGAAACAGGCCGAGGCGCCGGGCCAGCTCCTGTTTCTCCTTGGCCAGCTTGTCGACCAGAATCGAGATGAAAATGATGTTGTCGATACCGAGCACCAGTTCCAGCGCGGTCAACGTGAAGAAAGCAATCCAGATTTCGGGAGAAAGGAGTTGGTCGAACATAGGGATCTCGCCTGAAGACAATTCAAGGCGGAGATTGTAGCGAGGCCGGCATACATCGAAACACCCGCATTCCCAACAGCGATACTCTGAAAATAACGAAGTATCACTCGCAACTGCGTGGCAAAGATGTGAGAAACAGTCGTCGCCTCGTGACAGAACGCTCGCTCCGATCGCACATCTGATTGCTGTCGAATTTCTTTACACAATACTTGATCATCATCGCCAACCGCATATCGAATCAATAACCTGCATTGTGGCCCGATTTATGCTTTAACACAGAAACCAATTCCAAACCGAGACGGTTTGACTAATCAAGGGGGTTTACAATGTTCAAGAGATCATCACGGTCACTGCTTTTTTCAGCAGCACTTCTCGGCTGCAGCGGAGCAGCCCTTGCTGCTCCAGTCACCTACTATGGAGTGGATACCACCCCAGGTGGCGTTGTTCCGGTAGGTGGCAACGCCGTAACTGCCCGCACCAACTTCCTGAATGGCCTGACCTCGGTCGGCAATGAAAGCTTCTCAGCTTTCGCCAATGGTCAATCGTCTCCGCTGACACTCTCATTCCCGGGCTCATCCGGCAATCTGAGTGCGACACTGAGCTCCATCGGCGGCACAGTTATCGCGACGAACAGCAATCCCGTCGGCCAATTCTCAACATCGCCCTCAATGCATCTGGATGCCGGCTTCGGCTCCACCCTGTCAATCAACTTTCTGCTCAATCCAATCTCGGCTTTCGGCTTCTACGGCACAGATATTTCCGATAGCGGTGGCGACCTCGTCGTCTCCCTGACCGACACACTGAACAATGTCACCACTTTCAATATCATCCAGAATGCGGGCGGAATCAACGACGGCAATGTACTGTTCTGGGGCTTCATCGACACTGGCGTAACCTACTCCAACGTCTCCATTCGCAACACCAGCAGCAGCGACCGCTTCGGCTTCGACGACATGGTGATCGGCGACCGAGGACAAATCAACAATGTTCCCGAACCGGGCGCATTGCTGCTATTTGGTACCGCCCTGGCTGGCATGGTGCTCCGCCAGCGTCGCAAGGCCGCCTAAACAGCAGCTTCAGACCGGTAAGGACTGACCGCCGCATTTGGCACTTCAGTTACCCGCTCGGGGGAAAAGGGCATGCTACCTAACGGTACATGCCCTTTGTATTTGCAGATCAGCCTAACGGAAGTCGAGAAGACTCTCCTCCCAAGCCGGATGCTTCTCCAACCCCAACAGGTTGGCAACTGTGCCCGCTAGATTAGCCAGGCCGGCGGTGCCCATCTGCTTCAATCCCAACTTGCCGCCGCTCACCGTGTCGTAAAGAATCAGCGGCACCGGATTCAGCGTATGCGCCGTCTTCGCCTTAAAGCTGCCGTCCTTGTGCCGGGCCGGTTCCTTGGTCTTCTTGTCGAGTTCGTACATTTCATCGGCATTGCCGTGATCGGCGGTGATCAGCGCCACGCCGCCGGCCGCATCGACCGCCTGGAGCACCCGAGCCAATGACAGGTCGACCGCCTCGATAGCCATCGTTGCCGCGCGGAAATTGCCGGTGTGCCCGACCATGTCACCATTGGCGAAGTTGCAGCGCAAGGTCTTGTACTGGCCCGACTGCAGCGCGGCGATCATCGCGTCGGCGATTTCGGCCGCCTTCATCCACGGCCGCTGCTCGAAGGGGACGACATCGCTCGGCACTTCCTGCCAGGTTTCGCCCTCGAACTTGCCGGAGCGGTTGCCGTTCCAGAAATAGGTGACGTGGCCGAACTTCTGCGTTTCGGAACAGGCGAACTGGGTCAGGCCGGCCTTGCCGAACCATTCGCCCATGGTGTTGCGGATGGCCGGCGGGGCGACGAGAAAACGGGCCGGCAGCTTGAGGTCGCCGTCATATTGCAGCATGCCGGCGTAGGTGACGCGCGGCGTCCGAACCCGGTCGAACTTGTCGAACGCACTTTCCTCGAAGGCCCGGCTGATTTCGATGGCGCGATCGCCACGGAAATTGAAGAAAACAACCGAGTCGCCATCCTCGACGGTGCCGATCGCTTTGCCGTTCTCGCCAATGACGAAAGCCGGCAGGTCCTGGTCGATGGTGCCCGGATTCTGCTCGCGCAGGCCGTTGACCGCTGCAGTCGGATTGGCGAATTGCTGCCCCTCGCCGAGCACATGGGTTTTCCAGCCTTTTTCGACCATGCTCCAGTTGGCATCGTAACGATCCATCGTGATGAACTGCCGGCCGCCGCCGGAGGCGATCCGCGCATCGAAGCCGTCACCACTGATTTCGCCGAGAAAGGCCTCGAACGGCACGACGTAGTCGAGCGCGCTGGTTTCCGGCACGTCGCGGCCGTCGAGCAGCGCATGAATACGCACCGTCTTGACGCCTTCGGCCTTGGCCTGGACGACCATCGCCTTCAGGTGATCGATATGGCTATGCACGTTGCCGTCGGAGAACAGACCGATGAAATGCAGCACACCGCGCCCGGCCTTGGCGCCGGCAACGATCTGCTGCCAGGCCTCGCCCTGCCAGAGCGCCCCGCTGGCGATGGCATCGGCAACCAGTGATGCGCCCTGGCTATAGACCTGGCCGGCGCCGATGGCATTGTGGCCGACCTCGGAATTCCCCATGTCGTCGTCCGACGGCATGCCGACCGCGGTGCCGTGCGCCCGCAAGCGAATGTTCGGAAAATCGGCGAACAGGCGATCCAGGGTCGGCTTGCGGGCCGCCGCAATGGCGCTGCCCGCAGCGGATTGGGGAATGCCATAGCCGTCCATCACGATAATGACGACGGGGCCCGGAATGCCAGCGAAAGAAGAGAGCTTTTGTAGCATGGGAGAGGTTCCAGCAAGGGAAAATCGGGTTCGCATCGGTGACGCCGCAAACAACGGCGTCGCCGATAATTCAATCGAACCGACATTTTACCTTCGATCGCACAGGGTTCGGCGCGACAGAGGGAGGCACCAGAGCCATGCCGGTCACCGCAAAGCACATGCCATCGCAATTTTCATGGACCGTCAGGCGGCCTGGCAACGGCGTGAAATGGTCAATATTCATTCCTGCTGCCGGCCTGTGGGATAATCGCGACCTCTCCGCTAGACACGCAGCAGGCATGGCAAAAGATTCACCGATTCAGTTCAAGGGCACGACGCTCAAGATCATCCAGACTCAGCTCCGGACCACCGATTTCGCCACTTTGCATGCCGCACTGGGCGAACTGACCGGCAACAGCCCGGATTTCTTCGAGGACGAGCTGGCCGTGCTCGATTTCAGCAATGCCGAGGACCTGCCGGAAAGTGCCGACTGGGGGCAGATTTGCCAGCTGTTTCGCAGTTCGGGCCTGACCGCCGTGGCGACCCATGGCCTGCCGGAAGCACTGGCCGCCGCGGCATCTGCCGCCGGCCTGCCACCGCTCGGCCGCGATGCGCTGAGCCGGGCGCCGCGCGCCAAGCCGGCCGAACCGGCGCCGACGCCCGCGCCTGCCCCGGTTGCCGCGCCGCAAGAGCCGGCTCCGCCAGCGGCCCGCGAAGCGGCACCGAGCACCGTCACCCTCGACAAGCCACTGCGTTCCGGCCAGCGCTTCTATGCCCGCGGCAGCGACCTGATCGTCATGGCCATGGTCAGCGCCGGCGCCGAGGTCATCGCCGACGGCAACATCCATGTCTATGCCCCGCTGCGCGGCCGGGCCCTGGCTGGAGCCAGCGGCGACAAGACGGCACGCATTTTCACGACCAGCCTAGAAGCCGAACTGGTTTCCGTGGCCGGCCTGTACCGGACTTTCGAAGCAGGCGTCCCCGCCGAACTGGCGCGCCAGCCTGCCACCATCAGCCTGAGCGAAGAAGGCGGCGAAGCACGTCTGACCGTCGCGCCGCTGGCTCTCCGCTAACCAACCCATTCAAACAACCTATCCAAAGAGAAATCATCGTGACCAGAATCGTCGTCGTTACTTCCGGCAAGGGCGGGGTCGGCAAGACCACCACCAGCGCCAGCTTTTCCACAGGCCTGGCGCAACGCGGCTTCAAGACGGCCGTCATCGACTTCGACGTCGGCCTGCGCAACCTCGACCTGATCATGGGCTGCGAACGCCGCGTCGTCTATGACCTGATCAATGTCATCAACGGCGAAGCGACGCTGACCCAGGCGCTGATCAAGGACAAGCACTGCGACAACCTCTACGTGCTGCCCGCCTCGCAGACGCGCGATAAGGATGCGTTGTCCGAGGAAGGCGTCGAGAAGGTCATCAAGGAGCTGGAACATCAGGGCTTCGATTACATCGTCTGCGACTCGCCGGCCGGTATCGAATCCGGCGCCGTGATGGCACTGACTTTTGCCGACGAAGCGCTCGTCGTCACCAACCCGGAAGTCTCCTCGGTACGCGACTCCGACCGCATCCTCGGCATCCTGCAAGCAAAGTCGCGCCGCGCCATCGAAGGCCGCGAGGCGGTCAAGGAACACCTGCTCATCACGCGCTACAACCCGAATCGCGTCGAAGCCGGCGAAATGCTGTCCTACAAGGACATCCAGGAAATCCTGCGGGTGCCGATCATCGGCGTCATTCCGGAATCGGAAGAAGTGCTGCAGGCCTCCAACCAGGGCGCCCCGGTCATCCATCAAAAGGAAACCGATGCCGCCGAAGCCTACCAGGATGTAATCGCCCGCTTCCTCGGCGAAGACAAGCCGCTGCGCTTCGTCGATTTCGTCAAGCCGGGCCTGTTGAAGCGCCTGTTCGGAGGCAAGTGACATGTCGCTGCTTTCCATGCTCTTCGGCAACAAGCCGAAAACCGCCCATCTGGCCAAGGAGCGCCTGCAACTGATCATCGCCCATGAACGCGATGGCGGCGGCAGTAGCGCCAACTTCCTGCCCGACCTGCAGCGCGAACTGATCGCGGTGATCTCCAAGTACGTCAACGTAAACCCGGACGACATCCGCGTCTCGCTGGAAAAACAGGACCGCTACGAGGTACTGGAAGTCAATATCGTGCTACCGGAAAAGAACTGAACGGCGACGGCACGTCACCAGCCTTTACCGGGCACCCACATCGGGCATAGCATCGGGGCCTTCGGAATAGCGGAAGCCCTGATGCCCTCCCTTCTCAAACCCAGCGAAATCGTCCACCGGCTCGACGAGCATGTGATCGGCCAGGACAGCGCCAAGCGCACGCTTGCCGTCGCCATCTACACGCATTTCCGGCGGATGACAGCGAATGCCGCCCTCGACAGCGTCGAACTGAGCAAAAGCAACATCCTGCTGATCGGCCCGACCGGCACCGGCAAGACCCTGCTCTGCGAAA
Organism: Azonexus sp. IMCC34842; assembly: GCF_050368855.1. GTDB lineage: Bacteria > Pseudomonadota > Gammaproteobacteria > Burkholderiales > Rhodocyclaceae > Azonexus > Azonexus denitrificans_A. The sequence continues at coordinate 3,649,382 of NZ_CP178449.1, forward strand.
CGCTGGCGCGCATTCTCGACGTGCCGTTCGTCACCGCCGATGCCACCTCGCTGGCCCAGACGCAATTCGTCGGCGACGAAATCGAAGCCATCCTGCACCGCCTGGTCGACCGGGCTGAAGGCGATCTGGCGCGCGCCCAGCGCGGTATCGTCTTCGTCGATGAAGTCGACAAGCTGAAAGCCATCGGCGGCCAGGCCCGTGCCACTTCGGGCGAAAGCGTCCAGCACGCCCTGCTCAAGATCATGGAAGGCGCCCCGGTCCGCCTCAGGGATGGCCGTCACATCGACACCACGCACATCCTGTTCATCTGTGGCGGCGCCTTCGTCGGGATGGAGCGCATCCTGACCAAGACGCATACCTTCGGCTTCATCTCGACTTCGGATGGCGACGACCAGCAGATCCTCGAACGCCTGAACGCCCGGATCAAGCCGACCGACCTGCTCGAATTCGGCCTGATCCCGGAATTCGCCGGCCGCCTGCCGATCGTCACCCGGCTGCATGACCTCAGTCAGGACATGCTGATCCGCATCATGACCGAGCCGCGCAACGCGCTGGCCAGGCAGTTCACTGCCATGCTGCAGGCTGATGGGGTGGAATTGCAGATCGAAACCGAAGTTTTCCGCCAAATCGCCGAACTGGCCATCGAATACAAGGCCGGGGCGCGCAGCCTGCGTGGCATCTTCGAGGAAATGATGACCGATGTGATCTATGCGATCCCGGACAATCCGGCGATCCGCCGCGTCACCATCCGCTCGCTGTTCGAGCCAGCCGAGCTGACGACGGCCGCCTGAGGCCTCACCGCGGCTCCCACCACCGCCGTCGGCGCAATCCTGAAAACAACCGGAAACAGCCGCTAGCGGCTGCTTCCCTTCCAGGCGCCAACGCAGTTTTGCTTGAAATACCGCAGGGCTCGCTCCATGAAGGCATCCGGCATCTGCGGGTCGTTGTCGGCCAGATGCACCTCGGCATCCGGCAACAAGTCCTGCAACCACATTGCCTTGAGATCTTCGCGCTGCTCGAATGGGGCGAAGTCATCGACGAATTTCAGCACGGCATTCGAATCGAATCCCTGCGCGCGGTAGGACTGGATAATCGCTTTCGCCTCTTTAAGCAGGGCACTGGCCTTAGCCGGATGTCCCGTGGCGACGTTGAGAAAAATGGTCGCCAGCACCGCCGGATCATCGGCGTTGCCTTTGGTAATCCGAACCCACTCCCGGGCAACGATTTTGTCGTAGGCCACGACATCCTCTTCCGCCACCTCACGGATGAAGAAAGCCCCTTGCGCTTCGGCGTGCAGGATTTCATCCGGTGATTTTTCCGTCGATTTGAGGCGCGGCACCACGTCGTCGATAAACCCCTGCATGGCCTGGCGGGTCAGTTCATCGAACGCCTCCGGGGCATCGCGCAGGAAGGAATCAAGCGCGGCCGGCCTGGGCTTGAAGGTCTTCTTGCGGAGCGTCCCGAGCAGCTCGACGAATTGGCTCTTTGACGGCATTTCCAGTGCTTTGCCGCCAATAAAGAGGACCAGCATCGCCGAACGAATGACTTCCTCGGCACTGAAATCCTCGTACTCGTCCTGCTCTACATTCATCTGACGGGCTAGCCAACGGGCAAAATCGATCCGCATCTGGTTGGCCTGGCATTGCCTAACCTGTTCCCGGTAGCTGGCAACACCGATCGGGAAAGCAAAGGATCGCTCATTGACGAACAGCTTCTGCGCCAGCGGATCGACTTTCCTTGAATGCAGGCTGGTTTCCCCGGGCATCGCATGCAAGCGCTTTAACATTTCCGAGCCGCCGCGCGAATGGGAGAGCAGCGAGTTGTCGCACAAGGAGATTGCTGCGGCACGCAAGTCGCCGTTCGCCGAGTCTTCCAGATAGAGGCTGATCAGGTTCGCCATCCGGGTCGCAGCACTCTCCAGATCGGTACGCAAATAAGCCGTGCCGAAATAGTCGGCAATCTGGACGATTCCCTTGGGCGCTTCCGCGGCCATCCGGCTCATGTTGTCCTGGGACAGAAGGCCTTGGTCGAGGCCGTAGCGAACGGCTTTCTCGAAGAATGGACGCGCATCGACAGTGGCAACTGATTTTGTCATTGGCTAGCTCCGTTACAGCGCCGATTCCTCTTCATCGGCCGAGGCGACGGTGCCTGGCCGACTCTCAATCACCGCGGTTTCCTCAAGATCTTCAACGCGATGCGCCAGACGATCACGCAAGGTAATGACGATCTGCTCAAAAATATCCGACAGCTCGTAGCGCAACAGCCAGGCGGTTTCCATCCAGTCATGGTCGGAGGTTTCCGAGCGCGTCACCTTGGGCCGCGAAGCGGTAATCGAGTCCCCTTCGTGGAGAGCCTCGTCGATTTCATGGATTTTCTCGTTAAGCCAGGAGATCGATCTCGATTCCAGGCCACGCTCGGCGTTATAGTCTTCCGAGAACTCGCCCGACATGGCAAATGCCAGCAGTTCGTCGTCCCGTTCGCCGAAGTAATTGGCCAGCACCTCGTAGCCGCCGTCCATCTCGCCGATCGCCTCAAGGTATTCGACGGTCAGCTCATCGTCGCGGTAGAGGACGGCATTCATCATGCCGCGCAAGGCGGCATGGGTTTCGTCACGGTAGCGGGATTCAAGAACGACAGCCCGGGCGAACTGATCCGGCGTTACCACCAGATTGACCACCGACTGCTTGGAGCCATCAAAGCCCCGCATGATGGCCAGCAGATCCTTTGGCGGAACATCATTGAGCACGGTGACCAAAGCATCATCGCCTTCGGTTTCGGCAATCGCGGCCAACGCCGTTTCTGCACCTTTCAGGTCGCCGGCGAGAATCAGTTGGGTTGTTCTAACTACGACTGGATGTGTCATGTCATGCCTTATTCAATGGATCGAATTCTGTATTGCGCCGGGATGCTAGTTGCCAATGAATCAAGACTTGAATGAGTCGAAGCCCTGCTCGGCCATCCAGTCGTCGCCCGCCTCGGCAAGGTCACGCCCCTCGTCATCGCCATCTTCCTCATCGTTTTTACCGCTCTCCGACTCCGACGGCTCGGCGACCGGTGCCGATGTGTCAAATTTGCGGATGAACTCCAGGCAGGCTGCCGTCACCATGAACAACTCGCCA